>CALWFS010000006.1 GCA_944377705.1 uncultured Mediterraneibacter sp.
AAGTATTGGTCCTGACTCTTAAATGGGGGATCTCCCTTAAATATTCCATCGTATGACGCTTTTTTTGAAGCGGATATTCCGGTGAAGAAGCACCTTCCACGTCAATCTGTTTTGGAAGCTGGTTACTACTATCTACCGCTACATAGCCTCCCTGATTTGAATTTGCAGTTGCACTATATACTAGCGCTGTAACATCAAACAGATCGATGTGTCCGCCAAGACTGTCGAACATTGTGTCCTTCGGTACAACTACAACAGCATTAATATTGTCAATGTGTGTACCGCCTGCTGTGTAACCTACTGTTGTCTGGTTATTTTCCGGTGACGCGAATACTGTTGCCGGCGCCATTGCTGCTACTGCCATTGTTCCTACGATTGCTAATGTTGCTAATCTTTTTTTCATACTTAATTCCTCCTGTTTTTTAAAAAGATTTCATTTGTTCTGGCTTTTGCCGGGAAAGCCGTACCCAGCTTTTTTAGGGCAGCCATGCCCAGCGGCTGTTAAGGGAGCCGCCTGCCCTTTAAAACTTGTTTTCTTCCTCTTCCTTCCGCACTTTTGCCATGAGCAGCAACAGCATGACTGCTGCTGAACCAATCAGAAGGAGGGCATATCTCCCTGCAGAGGTCCCGTCACCGGTCCGGACCGGTCTGTTTTGTGTATCTTTGCTGACTGTCGTAACCCGGTCTGGATCTACGCTGCTCCCTGCACTTTGAGCTTCGAACCCTATCTGGGTTGTATTCTCAGCCGCGCTGACTTTGCAGCCTTCACTCATTGGAAGTGTCAGACCCAACAGCAGGCAGAGCGACACGCCGATTATGATCTTTTTTACTGCTTTCATCTTCTCCTCCTGCTTTCTTTAACTATTTCCAGTTTCGTCGCCCGGATTATTCTCATCAGTCACGTTGGTAAACATGAAAGTCATATTGCCGAGATACTGTTCGCCATTCACCGTGTTCGTCTCTGTGAGCAATGCATTTAAGTAGAACGTCATTGACAGTTCTGCTGTCCCTGTTGAAAGCTGGCTGGCATCGAAGATTCCGACCTCCGTATGGTTGTCCGAAGCTATTGTCAGAAGCTCGCCATCCTCGCTATATCCCTTAGCAATCAATTGCTTTTGATGGGACTGACCCGGGTTATACATGAGCCCAATTTCCTGTGGAATGTGTACGCGGATCCTTTCAATAAGGAGCGTATCATCACTTCCATCCGGCAGCTCAGTCACTCTGAGTGTAATCTTTACCGGCGCTCCGGCATACTCACCTTCCCCTGCTCCTGCTACATTTGCTTTATCCTCTGTCAGTAGTACCTGACGAGGTATGGTCACATACTGTCCCGGATCTTCCCATCCAAAAATCAAATGAGAAGTGACACTTGGGATATAATAGTAATATGAATTCTCTGGCCTGCTCATATCGTCATCAGGCTTAAAGCCGTTTGTTGTGTCATCAGCCGTTACCGTCTGTCCATTGGTGTTGGTGTTGTTCCATACCGCGATACAGAAATCAAGGTCTGATCCGTGCGAGTTCATATGATCTTTATCAATCTTATAGGTAACTTTGATATGTGTGGCGGCCTGTCCATTGACAGGCTCATTCACTATCGAGATCTCCGGACCTGTAACATAGCTGTCTGCACTGGAGTTTATTTTGCCGTCTGCTTCTACCAGATACCAGCCTTCATCATCCGAATTGTTGGTTTTTCTAAAGAGCGCCGTATGCAGCTTGGACTTCTCTGGAGCGCTACTTCCGGTCTGAAGCTCTGTCGGATAAAACCGGTCTCCGTCGAACTGAGCGGTTACGGTTACATTTCCATCTCCATCAGCCTCTACGGTTGTATTCCATTTACGCTGGTGATAGATGCCCTCGGCATATTCATCGCCATTTAGATTGCCATCTACGACATCCGACTCCTTTCGGCAGGACGTGACCGCCTTTGGCAAGACATCCACTTTCGTGGTATGCTGCGCCGCCTCTGCCGGCGGATTTCCGTCGGAAGCAGTTATCTCGTTACTCGGATCATTTGCTGGCGTCCATGCATACATGTGATAAATTGCACCGCCATTTTGGGTATTATCCTTATCTTCCCAGTTATACTGGATACTCTCGTTGCCGTTTTGGGTTCGATTCAGGATACGCACCTGAACTGTAAATATATTGGTCTGATTATCCTCCGACCAACCGTTATCTGTAACTGAAACCTCTGTACTCAGCTTACCTCCGCTTGAGTTTGTCGGCGTCAGATTCCACCTGCCATTACTGTAGGTAATAGTTCCCCACAGCTGATTTTGGGTGTTGCCATTGCCTGTACTTCTGTAAAGGGCGATCGTAAGCGCATTTCTATGTCCTTCCCATGTTCCATTCGATTCAAGGTAAGAGAAGGATGCTTCAATATCAAATCCATTGCCCTCATCACCGTCGCTGTCAGGATCTCCTCCTGTATGGGTCGTCACTGTGTTCGTTATGTCATCATAGTTATTTCCTATTTCTCCATATGACGATTCGTAGTATGGTACCAGTATCAGCTGTCCTGTTCCGGTAGTTGTACTGTCTCCGAATACAGCGCTCCAGACTTCCTGTCCTCCTGCTACACTTTCGGTTCCCAGAGTATAAAGGTCAATGGTAGCTGGGGTGTAATTATTTCCACTTAGGTTTCCGAGCGAAGATGTATATTGATAAAGATTAAGTTGTTCTGTAGTAAGTCCTTCGTAATCTCCCGCTGAAGTGTTGACCACCTTCCATCCTGCAAATTTCCTCTCCACATCATCGATTGTAATGGTAGCCGGCATACTCAGCGCTGTTCCTCCGCCATTTCCGTTGGCATATACCAATCGGTCGTCTCTTCCGGATATGGATGTGTAGTTCTTATTACTATTTTCTTCATTCCACTTATTGATCAGCGTCTCAGCATTATTGAATGCTGACAGGTCTTTCAGTTCCTGTGGTACATAGATCTGCGCCTTGACACTCTTCAGGTAATAGAGATATCCTATCTCCTGTGCGCCATTGCTGCTCGGTTCCTGTACGGTACCGCCCAGCTTGCTTCCGTAGGTATCCAGTATATAATGCTCTGTACCTTCTGTCTTTTCGGTTTGGTATCCTGCAAGGATCACTTTTGATCCCACATAGCCGGAAAACGTTCCGCTAACAGTGTCAAAAGCTGCATTATCATAGTTTGTACTTCCGCTGTTGTAGCTGGCCTGCTTATCGCTGAGCCATCCCGGCTGGGTGCGGATGCTGTAGCTTATATTTGCAAGAGATCTGTTGTCAGTATCTGTCACTGCTACCAGCGCTATGGTGTAGCTCTCCCTACTCTGGTCCAGCTTACCTGTCCTCGAAAGGTATTCGTAGATGTCTGTAACATCGATTATCTCGTTCTGCTGCCAGAGCTGAGTCAGATCGCTCGGGTTAGCGTCTACCAGACCGTCTGTAACGGTATCCTGCGCAAGGGTCGCAAGGACTTCGCCGCCTGCCGTCCTCACCTGAAGCTGATATCCGGAGAAATATTCTCCATCATCAATTATCTCAGGCTCGATATATCTCACCGTGTAGTTCCTCTGTCCCCCATAGGACAGGATACTTTCGGTATTGAGAAGCACCATGCTCCCGTCCGTATCGTAGTAGGTGACGGGGAAATCTATCGGCTTGGATTCGAAGTTGACCCGTACCGGGCTGTTTCCGATATCGCTGGTCGGCCCGCTGCCTTCCGAGAGGGTATATGTATACCTTCCCTGATTGTCAGGGGTCATGGTGGTAGGAGTCTCCGTTATGGTTGCATTGTCTTCACTAGTTTCCTTGGTCAGTGTGGCCTTCGGTACAGTATATCCTTCCTGAGGCTTTATACCGAAGGTAACGTTCCTGTTTTCGCCGAACCAGTTGGTACCTATCGCCAAGGACTGATATCTTCCACTTGAGCTGATTCGCATATACGAACCGTTGACATCTGACACTCCCGTTCCGCTAGATACTGTAGAAGGAAGCTCTATCCCGCTCGTGGTCCCCAGCACAAAACGTCTCTGGGAGGACTGGTATCCGTTGTAGATGACCTTGAAGGCATTGTTCATGTTCTCTATGGTTATGTCGTAGGCGTATACGCCTGTCTCTCTGTACCTGCCGCCATTATCCGTACGGCTATAGGCCCTCGACATGTTCCTGTTGCCCTGTACTATGTAGTTAGTATTATTTATGGCTATAGGGGTTATCGTGATGCGGCCTCCCATAGGATGCTCATATGTGTAAGACTTATTGAGCGAGTCTGATGTGACAGGCAGGTTTATCTGCATCCTCTCGTAGTTGTCCGTTTGAAACTGGTTTCTTCCTCTGTATACGTCCACATAGATACTCGCCGGTATGTATCTCCAGAGATACGGATTGCCGCTTGCCGAAGTGAACTGACCTCTGTTGGTCTCGACCCTCAGCTCCACCTTATCGTTGGGTTTGAAATGACCGGTGGCTATCTTTCCCTGATACTGTCCTTTATCGTTGAGCTTTATCTCGGAAAGTCCGCCCGGATTGTTGTATGAGGCTCCGTATATTACGTCCGGAAATATTCTTGCCAGCTTTGTCGTGTTGGCGTAGTTGGACCTGAAGATGGTCTCCCTGTAGGTTCCTGTTGAACTCAGCCACTCGAGATAGTTCTGCCCGTTGTAGTAGTTCTCTATGGAATGGTATGCTCCACCTCCGGCGGTGTCCATGCCATAAGCGTCATACGGTGTATACATTGGATACCCCGATTCAGCCGTGGTGGGTCTATAGCCACTGAGGGAAACACCCCATGCGGACCTTGTATCATCTTGCAACCCTGACCACGTCCTTTCGTGATGCTCACCTATACTGGCCTCATTGGAGTTATCATTGAGCACGATAGCATCTGTATTCCTGCCACCTACACTCTTGGTGTATATCCTTGTGATACCGTACATAGCAGGCTGAGCTGCATTTCCTTCATTGATGGCAACTCCGTAATAGAATGTTCTGTTGGTGAGCCACTCGGTCCCTGTGAATGTCACCGTGGTAGCGCCTTTTGGCATAGTGAAATTCACTGTGTAGTGGGAGTTTTCCACGCTGTCCGATACCAGTTCTTCATTGAATGTGCCGTCATTCGGCGTCTCGCCATTGTTGCTCTCAGTATTTCTCGTCAGGGCCACCGTGTATTCGATGCCCCCACCATTCACTCTTACGTATCCGTATGAGTATCTCGAAGGAAGGTCTACTTCTACAGTTACCTGTGTACCCCATCTGGCACGGTTTGGATTCTGCTGTTCTGCGTCTACCGACACGTTCCAGTAGTTTTCCTCGCCGCTTGCTATCTTGGTCGTTATGTTGTAATAGGTGTTATCCGTCAACTCATAGTAGAAACGGACCTGCCAGCTTCCCGTCAGCTTGTAACCGACCATTATGCCGTTATTATCAGCCACCTCGTCAGTCAGAGTGTAGTACCATTCATTGTTGTATGGAAAAAGTCCTGATATTCTTATCGGTACGTTTCCGCCTGCTCCTCCCTCATACTGGTATACGAAGCCTGCGTATGAAAATATCCTTGAGGCGTTCTGTCCGCCTTCATCGTCATATATAGGAGCTGTATCCCGAGTTATCATACCTCCGGCAAACTCTATGGGCTGTCCATCGTTTATGTCGAACAATTCGTTTTCCGCCGCGTACTGATATATGTCTACTGAGTCGGCGTCAGTGGCTCTGCTGGCCTGCTCATCGGCTAGTGACTGACGCAGCACATCTACAGGCACCTGGTCAGGCGCGACCGTCTGATCTGTCCCATCATCTGCATGGGTTGCGTCCTTGACTTCCATTTCGGTTTCCGTCTTTGTCTCATCCGTGACTTCTGTCGCCTCTTCCGTCTGGGTGTTTACCTGACTGTTGCTCTTACTTTCCGTAGCGGGCTCTTCTTTGACTTCCGTTTCAGTTTCTCCACCACTGCCTGTTCTGTTTTCCGATAAAACCTGTAGCTGACTGTCTGTTCCGGGCTCTGTCTGGACCTCCGTCTGGATTCCCGTTTCTTCCGCCAGCACCCGCATGTTGTCAAGCGTTGCAAAAGTGGATAGAAGCATCAGTGCCGCAAGTGCGAGCGCTGTTATCTTTGTTCCTCTTCTCACCTTGTGTTTTCTTCTTTTCTGTTTCACTTTTTCATTTCACCTCCTTTCTCAAGTTATGATTCTTTCTGTTTCAGGAATTCACTTCCTGTCTCAGCATCGATCCACACCTGGTACGCCTCACCTCCCTTCAAGGCATAGGCTGCCCAGTAGTTTTTTCCATCATGTTTTCTCAGACTTATGGACGTCACTTCCGTTTTTTCGCCCACGCTTGTCTCTACCAGTTCACATGCCGCTTCTCTGCTCACCGGCATGCTCGCTTCCTCTGCACTGATCTGTCCCAGATCTATAGCCACTGTACCGTCATCCTGTACATTGACTCCCGTCTGTGACTCCAGTACTTCTTTTTCTTCTTCGGTATATTCGGTCTTTACAGGAATATCCGGATCATCCTGCCCGTAAGCGCTATTGACTCCCACGCTTTCCTGATCCCCCTCCTGCGATCTTGTCTCACCGGATCCGCGTCCGCCTGTCCTCTCATAAACCGCAATACCCGCAGCGAGGATCACGGCTACGGCTGCGGTTAAGATCAATATCTGTTTCCGCTTTGTCTGTTGTTTCATCTATAATCGCTCCTTAAATAACCGTTTCTTCCTGCCGGTCCTCAACATTCTCCTCGGATGCTGCAAGCTCAACAATCTCCGCCAATGTTTTAGACAGCCACTTCGTTTCCAGCTCTTTCTGAAGCCGGGTATAGTATTTCCGAATTGGACAGCTAGTTACCGTATCCCCATTGCAAAGCTCGTCGTCCTCAAGACAACGGTTCCACTTGCAGGACGGCTCCATGGTCTTGATGACCTCCAGCAGCGTGATCTGGTTTAACGGTTTTCCAAGATAATAGCCCCCCTGGCTTCCCGCAAGAGAACCGATCAGCCCTGCCTTTCGCAGCTTTCCGGACATCTTCAGCAGATAGTTGAGCGGAACTTTGGTTGTCTGTGCTATACTAGGACCCGGTAATGTCCCGCCTGTATTTCCAAGACAGAGTAAAATTCGGATTGCATAGTCTGTTGTCAAATTCAGCTGCATAAGCTGTCCTCCTGTCTGTTTTTTCTCTCTCTTCAAATCAATACCATACCGAAAAGGTATTCTTTTATTCTGAAATTAAACAACACAATTCATATTATGTTGTATTTTGGGAGCGTTCCATATTAAAATCATTGATAATATTGGGTGGGTTATAGATATTTTTCACATCTTAGATAAGTAAAATACATGTAGAAAGGGTAAAAATGAATTTTACAAAACTTTTTATTGACAAATTATGTCATATCATGTTACTGTGATTTCGAAGAAAAACAACACAGTATGAATTGTGTTGTTCTTCTTTTATTTTGCTATCTTTTGATTTTACTGTAGCAGAAAAACAAACGAGCATAAAAAAACCACCAGTCATTTCTGACCAGTGGTATCTTGTTAATCAAAGTATCTCTAAGACTTCTCTATCTATATCTTATCCGTCCCGGAAACAGATTTTGCCATGGAATACAATTATTATCTGCTCGTGCTGTTTTCTTATTTACCTGCATTAACCTTATTTATCAGAGCCTCCCGGAACACCTGAGAGAAGTTCACGCCCATCGCTGTTGCTTCCTCATTCAGCCACTCTGGAATGCTGAGAGTCTTTTTTACTGCCCGAGAATTGTGCTTTTTCTGATATTCGAGCATATCAAACTCCACGATCACCAGCGTTCCATCCTCTGAATCTAGTTTGTCAATCTCGGTAGATGCCGGGATCTCCTCATTTTCCTCTTTTCTGCTTACCAACGCAAGTCCTAATGCCTCAACGACCATTTCATACGCCTGCGTTATATCGCTGCCTTCTGTAAAACACTCTGGGAAATCTGGAAATGACACCCAGAATCCTCCTTCTTCAGCTTTGTGAATACTACGGGATAAAATAATTTATTCATACGTAATCCTCCATTTTCAGGCACAGGGCTTATTTCGGTTCTGCCTGTTTAAGTATTGCCTGCTCCAATCCATTTTTCATGGCTTTAGAGTGATAAGGAACGATTACCGTTCTTCCGGTCTCCGGATTTTTTAGCTTTCTGTAAGAGCCATTCAATAGAAAAAGCACCGTATTTACGGTGCTTTTAGCGCAGGGGATGAGAGAATCGAACCCTGTGGGAAACTCTCACAATCCCCGAAAATACGGCATTTTTTCATATTCTGTTTGACTACATGTGACTACATTTTGACTACATGAGTACAAAATCAAAATCAGAAAGGAGAAATCATTCGGCATGGTATTCAATCTATCTGAAATCTTTTCTGTTTAATTCTTATCCGTCCTTAAAATATCCCTTGTCATAAAATAATGCTTTTGGTAGAATAAGTTAGGCACTGCTAGAAAAACGGTAGGCGGTTAGTCCTTCGACAGAGGGACTGAACCCTCTGATTACATAGAAATCTCTGTAAAGAGAAATCTGCGGAAAGGAGGGCAAACTTATGAGCGATTTTGAAATGCTCTCCCTCGTACTGATGATACTTAGTATTATTGTTACGATTCTGATTGCATACATAAATCACACAAAAAAGTAACCGCCCTCGCCAAAGGTATACGGTTACTTTTTGTAACTAAATGACTTTTGGACTAACCGCTTATCGGTAGTGCCTTTTCTATTACTATTCTAGCAAAGAGAATTTGTGTTGTCAAATACGGATTGAAATCAGAGAATATTTACAGGACTATTATAAATCTAAAAGACATTATCATCTGGATAGTGTGTCATAATATCTTCAACATTACACTCCAAAATATTGCACAATTTATCTATGGTGTTTACTTCTACATTTTGATTATGTCTCAGTCTGTTTAGTTGGGAACGATTCATATGATAATGCGTATATAAGTCATATTGTGTTATTCCCTTAGACTTCATTGTTCTCCACAATTTGTCGTACTTTATCATTTCATGCTTTTCCGTTTTCTTCCAAATTTCTATTGCTATATAATTATTATTAGCGTAAAATTGTTTTATTAATAGTGTTCGTATACGAATACTGTAAGGAGTGAAAATATTGAAAAAACACTTTGTTACAGTATTAGTATTCATCGGTATTTTTATCATCTTACTTTACCTTCAATATGGTCGTAATGTAAAAGTGAAAACAAGTAATTTGAATTATTCTAATGAATTTTATGAACAGAGAATTACTGTCATAGCAAATAAGCTCTTCATTACAGATAAAGAAAAGTTTGCCGAAAAACTGTTAAAACAATGTATAAACAACACCTTTCATGAAGTGTTTTTTTCATATGACATAACAGGATATCCGAATAGAATATGCATTTCTGTTTATACAAATGAATTAAGCCGGAAACTTGGAATCAATCATTTTACGATCTTATACGAAGCAGGCACAGAAAACGATTACATCTATAATGTCAAAGACGATCCAGAAATGTTTAAAATTAAAATTAAGACGGAATGATAATATTATAATAGAATACATTATCGGCTACAAATGAATTGCGTGCTGAATACGGGAGAGTTTCGTATAGGCAAGGATTTTTAGATGCAGTAAGTCGATTAAAAAAATAGTGTTCGGCTCGACGTCGAGCCGGATGAGATTCGATAAAGAAGTGAGGTAAAGGGACAAGGCGGAGACGAGACGCCGTAGGGCAGCCCTTTACGGAACGGACACAGGGAGTCTTATAATAGCGGAAGAGGACTTGAAAGGTCAAACCCTTACAAGTCCTCTTGGTTATCACATATTTTTTTGACAGCTTTGTAGTTGTCCATGATATATTTGATTTCTTGTGCTGTTTTTTCGATTTTATCAAAGGGGAGTCTGTCAAACATACTGGGGAGCGTCCGGGGAGCTCCGGTTTTTTCGTCTATATCGGGTATGCCATCTTCATCAACAGCTAGAGGACGGTTGAAAACACGATATAGTATTTCTGATAGGTATAATATGTCTTGTCTTTTTTTGTCATGGAGAATATCTTCAATAAATTCCGCGGCATATATTGTATCGTTTATTTTTTTGCTGTACTTATCTATTCTATCTAATGCTTCATCAGTATTGGATAGAGCGATTTCTTTAGGCGTACCAAATAGTTCAATGGGGGTAGCGGATAAGGCTTGGCTTATTTTCTCAAGGGTAGAAAATGAAGGGTATGCTTCTCCTTTTTCAATATTTGATATAGTCTGTTTATTAATTCCAACTTCACTTGCTAAGTTTGTTTGGGTAAGTCCGCGACGTTTGCGCAGATATGCTACATTTTTTCCGAAATTTTCAATCATTTATTTTCCTCCTGACATCTAATTGGTTTGTGGAATTAATATAATTATATAATAAAAAAGTATACTTTGTCAAATTATACATATATAAGAATAAAATAATTTTATTGAAATATATTGACAAGAATATGCAGAAAGCGTATGATATATGTATCACGTGATAAAATAAATGAAAAACATATATTAATATATGTTTAAAGAAAAATGAAAAGCGCATTTGATATGAGAAAGGAGTTTTTATGATAATTAATCTTACAAAGGAACAAGTGAAGGATGCTTTCGGAGAACTTCGTTATATGGGGGCAGATTTCTGTTATCGCTACGATAAGGAGACTCATAAGAAAACGGAAGATGTAGAAGCGTTAAAACTGCATTTGGGAAGTATGAAACTGGGAAACAGTGTTGATATCAGGCTTGAAGCAAAAGAAATGCCTAAGATTGAGCCATATTCTGTAGTTGAGTTAGAAGATGCAGTTTACGACCCATATGTACAGAGAACACCAAACTATGCGGTTTTAGTTGAACGTGTGATTTGCAAGGGGATATGCGCTGTAAGCGGAAACAGCAAGGGTATGGCATGACTGTAAATTAAGAAAATAATTCCCGGTGTTTTCAAGTGAACTGCTCCGTACAACGTGACAGGAGCAGGCGCACGGGAAAACTCTGGGAAAGCGACGCAGTCGCTGAATTGAAAGCTAATGGAAGTGATGAGAATGCAAGCCCTAATAGATAAGCCCCCCTATACTAACAGGGGGGCAACACGTCAAAAAGAAAATTTGACAGCATTAATTGACTGGTGCCAGATTACAGTCAAAGGAGTGGATATATTCAAGATTATAGAAGATATTCTGCGGATTCCATCAAAATTTATGGAACTGCACGGCAAAAAAAAGGGGATTGCCGGACATGAACTGGTGGCAGAGTTTGACAACATCAAAATTCTAAGACCGACAGGCGATGCGCAATATGACGGATCCCAGATTCTTATGAGCGGTTCGGGGTGCAGGAATTATGAAAATTTTCTCTTACTGAACAAAGAAACATGGTTTGACTTTCTGGAAAGAGTTTGCAGATACCCGGTGAATTTCCCACGGATAGATTTGGCAATTGACGATACAAAGCCTTACCTGTCTATTCCAGAATTGATTCGTCTGAAAAATGAGGGACTGATATCCAGTCAGTTGCGTGATATATCAGAGAACCGTTCTGATAAGCTGAAAGAGGATGAAATAGAAGCACGGGGGAAAACGCTCTATCTCGGCAGTAAACACAGTGATTTTCGGATTACATTCTATGAAAAGGGATATGAACAGGCAGAAAAGTTCGGAAAAGAACTCAACCCGGACTGGAACAGGTATGAACTCCGATTTCGGCACAAAAAAGCAAACAGATTAGTGGAAGAACTTCTGAAAGACAGAGATGTGGCACGGATTGCATTATCCGTATTAAACGAGAAAGTGCGTTTTTTACAGAAGCCAGAAAACAGCATGATTACAAGGAAACGGCTCTATCCTACTTATCCCCCGTGGGAAGAACTCATGCACAATGTAGGGAAGATAAAGCTGACCATGAATCCAGAAAAAAAGACACTGGAACGGACATGGCGGTGGCTGAACGTAGCGGTTTCGCCCTCTTTAAAGCTGATAGATAAAATCGGGGAACTGGATAACAGAGATTATATCCGACAGTTAGTAGAACAGGGGCAGATGAATGAAGAACAACAACGGATATATGAGGACTATAAAAAATCTTTCCTTTTGAGGGAAGAAGAAAGGAGAATCTTTGATAGCGAGTATTAGTGTCTAACATAAACGTATTAGATTATGGAATATAGAATTTATTAAGAAATGAATATGAGTTTTAGGAAAAATGAAATATAAAATAAAGAGAGATTAGAACAATACCCTTATCACATCAATGCATTTTATGACAAAAGCAACCGTCTACGATGATTCTGAACTGTTGAATTATGCAGTCCAGACAGGTATAATCTCTTTAGATACCATGCTGAATGATATAGCAATTATGGAAAGAAAGGAAATACTTGCACAGCATGTCTATTCAATAACAACTACAACTGATAAATCGGGAAAAGAAATTTTTTCTACCTATTTACCCAACCCGGATGGTACTCGGCTTTTCAGACGGAGAAGTTCTCTTGAGGAATTAGAAAACGTCATAGTGGATTTTTATAAAGCGTTACAAGAAGAAATCTACATTGAAAATGTGTTCTATGAATGGATCGACCGGAAACTGGATTTTGGAGAAATACAAAAAGCGTCTTATGACCGTTATGTAAATGACTACAAAAGATTTTTTCAATATACAAATATTCCAATCTCCAAAAAAAAGTTTAAAAATATCAATGAGGATGACCTAGAAACCTTTATTAAAACTACTATTCGTGATCTAGATCTTACCAGAAAAGCCTATGCCGGACTTCGTACATTGATTAGAGGTATTTTTAAATATGGCAAGAAGAAAAAATATACTTCTGTAAGTATAACAGAATTTTTCGGAGACTTGGAACTTCCCAATAATCTCTTTAAAAGAAGAATTGTTGACAAACAGAAAGAAGTATTCATGGAAAATGAAATTCCTCTTGTAATCAATTATTTGAAGCGTAACCCGGATATTTATAACCTCGGAATATTGCTTGCTTTTCAGACAGGGTTACGGGTAGGGGAATTAAGTACCTTAAAAGCAGGAGATTTTTCTGGACGTATTATTAAAATCAGACGTACGGAAGATAAATACCGGGATGAAAATGACAAGTGGGTTATAGCTGTTAAAGAACATGCGAAAACAGATGCCGGAAACCGTGATTTGATTATTCCTACAACTGCAACAGAAACGATAAATCAAATACTGGCGTTAAACCATAACGGAACATATTTATTTGAACATAACGGTAAGCGTATCAGAGGAAATACGTTCAACAAGCGTTTATCTCAAATATGCAAAAAGCTAAATATCCCTCACAGAACTATGCACAAAATACGAAAGACTTATGGTACTACATTGATTGACAGCAATGTGGACGAGGGATTTATCACGGAACAAATGGGACACAGCGATATCAGTACAACTAAAAAGTTATATTATTTCAGCAACAAAACAACGAAAAATAAAGAAAAGCAGATTGAAAATGCTATCTCGTTTTAGGAATAATTCCTGTTTGACTACATGCTTGACTACATAGGAATTTTTCAAAAAATGAAAAACGCCGGAACCCTTGAAAAATCAAGGCTTCCGGCACTTCTTGGAGCAGGGGATGAGAGAATCGAACTCCCACCAAAGGTTTTGGAGACCCCTATCATACCATTTGACCAATCCCCTGTATCATGACTCGTCTCCGCAAGCCACTTGTTCAGTATACTTTGAGACACAAAATTTGTCAAGCATTTTCTTTTTCAGCAGCCCGCCTCCTTTTACAATTTGTGTTTCAGATCTCCTATGGTCTGCATTTTCCACACGGATCATATCCTTCTTCAATTAACTCTTCCCTTGTCCCGGTGAACTCACTTTTATTTTTTGCTTTGATATCATCCACGCTGGAACATTCCGGATCGTGAAACTTCTTTGTGTTGTTATTTAGTATATATGTCTTTTCCTGTGAATCCTCGTCGCTGAAGCTGTCCGCAGCTATGCCGTCCGATGCCCCGCCGATGCCCGTCTTATCCTCTTCCATGCTTACCCAGTTTGCACCTGTTGAATAATCAATAGTAATCTCCGGCTGTACATTGTAAACATATATGTTAAAACAGATACCTGCACCGTCATCCTCCACGGACTCCGCCTCCATCTGCACGCCCGATGCCACCAGGTTATCTCCCTCAAACACCGGGGTGACCCGGTACATCACATGGTTGTCCGTTTCCTGGACATACTCTGCTACCATATTTTCAAATGGCAGCATCCCCTCTGTATTCATGTACCTTGTCCCGGTAATGAGATTCTCTTCATTGGCATTTTCTCCGGAGAGCTGAAAACCAATGAGATGGCAGCGGTTATACACATAACCACCGTCGACAATGTCATACTCTTTGTTCTCCCAGCCCGTAGGCTTCACCTCACTGATGTCTTCCCTTTCCTCATCAGGCATCAGCTCCTCACCGATACATGCCTCCGCGGTTCCACATCTTCCAAGGTAGTCCAGCTCACTATACTCCTCATAAGATATAGTGGTCATCTCTGTCACTTCAAATTCCGGTTCATTGTCATTGATCTCCACATAAGGTACGCCTGAGTATTCCGGCACTTCCTCGATCGTATCTACGGACTCAGCCTGGACAGCGGGATCCGCAGAGCCTGCGCTTACCGGCTGTGTTACGTCAGCCGCGCCGCAGGCGGTTAATGCCGCCGAAAGATAAAGCAATACGGCTGCTGCCCATGTCCTGTACTTCTTATGAAGCATCATTCTCCCTCTCTTCTATTCCTTCCTGAAAGTATGCCCGTTTTTCTCTTATTATCTTTATACTTTCATATCCGAGAGCTGCCCGCTGCAAGCTGTTTTGTCACCGACGCCTTTCTCTGTGTTCCGGTCTCCTTACCGGTACTTTTACCGGAACCGGTTCCGGGATCAACCCTGGGATAAGGCCATTTAAGATTTCCTTTAATTTCTTACCCGCCCCACTGTTGACCATTCTATAATAATTTTCTAATGTCATGCTTTTATCCTCCTGTTAAATCCAAGATCATTTTCCAGGTTACAGTGTGGATTTTATCAAAAATATTCAGACTTGTCAGTGATTTTATCACTTATTTTAGAATTGTTTATTTTTCATTCACAAAGGTGAAAATTCTGTGTCTTTCCTGCTTCTCTCTTTCATACAGAGCTCCTATTTGCTCATATACTTCTGAAAAATCTATTTCCATGTTTTCTTGAATTTCCTCGTGCTTCCTACTACAATAGGTATGACCCGCTTTCGCGGCTGAAGACTTAACATATTAACGGAGGCAGACAGTTATGACTACGATCCTGATCGTTGATGACGATGTATATATCGGAGATATGCTTGAAGAGATACTGACAAAAGAAGGTTACCGGGCAGCAAGGGCTTATTCCGGTACAGAGGCGCTGATGTATCTGTCCACTGCCAGACCGGACCTGATCCTTCTGGATCTGATGCTTCCGGGACTGTCAGGGGAAGAACTCCTTCCGCTTATCAAAGGCATCCCCGTGATCGTGGTGAGCGCAAAGGCAGAGACTTCAGACAAGGTAGAGCTTCTGCTGGGAGGAGCCTGCGACTATATCACCAAACCATTCGATACAGCAGAGCTTCTGGCGAGGATCACTGTACAACTGCGCAGAGCGGCATCCGCCCCCGCATCCTCTTCTGTCCTCACATTCCGCTCAATCACCCTTAATACTGCCTCCCATTCAGTAAGCGTAGCTGATGCCCCGGTGCGGCTGACCCAGACTGAGTATGCCATATTGAAACTGCTGATGCAGAATCCTTCGCAGGTCATTACCAAATCACTTTTATTAGACAGGATCAGCGAAGACACGCCTGACTGCACGGAGAGTTCTCTGAAAGTACATGTCAGCAATCTGCGGAGAAAGCTAAAAGCAGTTGATGGCAATGATTATATTGAAGCTGTCTGGGGAATCGGATTTAAATTGAACGAAGAAATATGCTAAAGGAAATATCTTAACTGTTTCTTTACTCTTTTCTTTACCGCTTTCTTAACCCCTGCCGGGTAGAATCATCCATGTAAACATTATTACAGGAGGTTTTATTTATGGAACATATTCTGACAGCAGAATCGCTGGGCAAGCAGTACGGGCATTTCAAAGCTCTGGACGGCTTTTCCATCCATGTGCCGAAAGGCTCTATCTATGGATTCGTAGGGAAAAACGGCGCGGGAAAGACCACGCTTATCCGGCTCATATGCGGACTCCAGGAGCCCACATCCGGCAGCTATACATTATACGGAGCAAAAAACACTGATCCGGGCATTGCAAAATGCCGCCGGAGGATGGGCGCTGTGGTAGAGACACCGTCCATCTACCTGGATATGACCGCGGAAGACAACTTAAAGGAACAGTACCGCATCATCGGTCTGCCCTCCTTTGATGACATCCCGGAGCTTCTGCGCCTTGTAGGACTTGAGAACACGGGAAAGAAAAAGGCAAAGAATTTCTCTCTGGGCATGAAACAGAGGCTCGGCATTGCCATCGCGCTCGCCGGCAGCCCGGACTTCCTCATCCTGGACGAACCGGTAAACGGCCTTGACCCCCAGGGCATCATCGAGATGCGTGAGCTGATCTTAAAGCTGAACCGGGAGCGTCAGATCACCTTCCTGATCTCCAGCCACATCCTTGATGAGCTCTCCCGCCTTGCCACCCACTACGGATTCATTGACAGCGGACATATGGTAAAAGAGATGAGCGCAAAAGAGCTGGATTCAGCATGCCGCAAATGCATCCGTGTACAGGTATCTGATATCCGTGCCCTCACCCGGGTGCTGGATGAGATGGGAATCGAGTACAACATCTTCTCTGATACGATGGCAGACATCTTTGCCAAAGTCAATATCTCAAAGCTTACGCTTGCCCTTGCCGAACAGGAATGCGATGTCATCTCTCTGACCGAGCGCGAGGAGAGCCTTGAGAGCTTTTATGTAAATCTGATCGGAGGAGGGAATCGAAATGAGTAGACTGTTATGTGCGGATTTTGCGAAACTGAAAAAGAACAGATTTTTCTGGCTGTGTATCATCGGCATGATCGGATTCGGTCTCTTTATGAAAATCATGGAGTATATCACCATGCAGCAATATTCCGGCGAGACTCCTTCGCTGGATTCCATGCTCTCTGTATATTCAATGGTGATCGGTTTTCTGACAGCCGCCTTTGTCAGCCTTTTCGTTGGGACAGAGTACAGCGACGGGACCATACGCAACAAGATCATCATCGGACACTCAAGAGCATCGATCTACTTTTCCAACCTGATCACTTGCTCTGCGGCAGGTTTCTTTATGTGCCTTGCCTATCTGCTTCCTGCACTTGCAGCGGGTATCCCTCTGTGCGGAATAAAAACCGCGGATTTTCAGTATCTGGCTGGCATGGTTCTGTGCAGCTTCATCATGACACTGGCTTTCACATCCCTGTGCACTCTTGTGGGTATGCTCTGCCAGAATAAGGCAATGACAGCAGTGATCACAATCCTCTCAGTGTGTCTGCTCTTTGTGGCGTCTGTCTATATATCGGCAAAGCTGAACGAACCCGAGACATATCCCGAGATCTCCACTTTTGCTGATGGCGGCTCTGTCATCGATGCCAGAGATGTACCCAATCCCGGCTATGTGAGGGGCACGCAGCGGCAGATATATGAATTTCTGGACGAATTTCTACCCACCGGGCAGTCTGTCATCCTTACCCGCGGTGACCAGGACGCTTTCTTTCTGCTTATGTCCGCTTATTCTGCGGGGATCACAGCCGTGGCTGCAGGAATCGGGATCTTCATATTCCGGAAAAGGGATATTAAATAACAATAGCAGGCGGAATTTAGAATCCGCACAATAAAATTACAAGGAGTTGTATTATGGTATTCTGGCTCTGCTGTCTGATCAGTATTCTTATCTTAATCATTGCAGTCCTTTGCATTAAAATTTATCTGCTGAAAAAATCAGCAGATGAAATCTCGGATGCTTTTTCTGACAGGGTGGCATCTGACACTAATGTGCTGATCGACCTTTCCAGCCGGGATAAACACATGAAAAATCTTGCTAATATAATAAATAAGGAACTTAAAAAACTTCAAAATGACAGACTGCGATATCAACAGGGTGACACTGAACTGAAAAATGCCATTACCAATATTTCTCATGACCTGAGGACGCCCCTTACCGCGGTCTGCGGCTATCTGGATATGCTGGATAAAGAAGCGCAGAGCGAAAACTCAAAAAGGTATCTGAAGATTATCCGGGGACGCACGGAGATCATGAGGCAGCTCACAGAAGAGTTATTCCGGTATTCTGTGTTCACCTCTGTCTCAAACGGCACGTCAAACGAACCGGTAATCCTGAACAGCGCTTTGGAAGAAAGCATATCCGCGCTGTATACCGCACTGAAAGAGAGCCGTATCACTCCTTCCATCACCATGCCGGATGTAAAAGTAAAGCGGATGCTCAACCGCAATGTATTGTCCCGCATCTTCGGCAATATCATCAGCAACGCAGTCAAGTACAGCGATGGAGACCTTGAGATCACCCTCGGTGAAAACGGAATGATCACATTTGCCAATCATGCGGAAAAACTGGATGAGATACAGGTGGGGCGTCTCTTCGACCGCTTCTACACAGTGGAGACTGCCTCCTCCGGTTCTACGGGGCTGGGACTTTCCATCGCCAGAGCGCTGACGGAACAGATGGGCGGCAGGATCACAGCAGAATATCAGGGCGGGATGATACTTGTACATGTACATTTCCCGTAACATCTGTTATAATAGCAGGGTCAGCATGCAGGATTTTCTGTATGCTGACCCTACATTTATTGATACGAAAGGATGAATTCCCATGGCATATAAACAGGATATACAGGCTGACACAGAAGAAAAGACTTCGGTCGGAAAGGAACTGTTCCAGTGGGTGCTGGTCATCATCGGCGCAGTCATTCTCGCATTTCTGATCGATACCTTTGTGATCGTAAACGCACAGATTCCTTCCGGATCCATGGAAAATACGATCATGACAGGCGACAGAGTATTCGGAAACCGGCTTGCATACAAATTCAGTGATCCAAAACGGTTCGATATCATTATCTTCAGATATCCGGATGACGAGAGCCAGCTCTTTATCAAAAGGATCATCGGGCTTCCCGGGGAGACCGTGGAAATCCATGACGGGAACATCTATATCAACGGCTCTGACACTCCGCTTGAAGATGTGGATATAAAGGAGCCCATGGAAGGAAGCTTCGGTCCTTACACCGTGCCGGAGGACTGCTATTTCGTCATGGGCGATAACCGGAACAACTCCAGGGACTCACGCTACTGGGAGAATACATTCGTCTCAGAGGATGAGATACTGGGTAAGGCAGTGTTCAGATACTGGCCGCTGAATAAGATGAAGCTTCTGTAAATAATAGATGTTAAGCTGCATCCCTGTACGCGCGGGATTCTCAGACTTGGACGCAACAACGTTTCCAGACTCATCCCATATTGTAATACCGGCTTCTGTAAAAGAACCACTGATATTAGTATGGGCTTCCGTATAAACGAAGACATTGCTGGAATCAGGCTCGCAGCGGTCACCGCTCCAGGTGAGGGAGACAACAGGAGTTTGTCCTCCTTGAAGCACAATAAAGCCAAGCAAACCAGCACTCCTGGAACTATATTTCCAATACTGTTCCCATCTGGAATAATAAGGACCCTCCGGTCCAGTAGGAGAAAAATCCCCTTCAATGAAGGTAAATCCATTTTCATCGGCACTTGCAACAAATGCTACATGTCCATGTCCCCCGCCTACACTGTCTCCCCATACAGCTATCGAATTGGATGGCACATAATTGCCTGGCACCCAAGGAATTACTTCATATTGTCCCGAGTTTTGAGCTCCAGTATACCAATTTTTTGCATCTCCCCACATTGGCATTTGAACACCTAATCTCTCATAAGCTTCTTGCCATGCACGTTAAGTGCAATTTCCCGCATTTGGTCCGTGCATATTAGCCTGCTCCGGATAAGGATTTGGCCATGCAGCATTGGTCACCATTGTACACCCCTGCACCATAACCGCACACACCATCATAGCGATCAACCTTTTAAGTTTCTTCCTCACATTCATTTTGCTTCTATGGGAAAGACTTATATACAGATCATGCGAGAATTAAGAGAAGACAATGACCTCACACAGCAGGAAATCGCCGACTATCTGGGGACTTCCCAGACCATGTATGCCCGTTACGAACGCGGCGCTAATGAACTTCCCATCCGTCATCTTATCAAATTGTGTGATTACTACCACGTTTCCTCTGATTTTTTTCTCGGACGCTCTTCAAGCAAAAAATAGCACTGCATTACAAACAAAATGAATTTCAAAAAGGCATCTCCACGGAGTCTCTTCCATGATGATGCCTTCTGCTATATATCTATATCTTTTTATTAAAATATTCCTGACTGACCTTGAGCTGCTTTTTCAAAATCATCTTCCACATAGCCGGATGGATCTCTCCGCTCCCCTTTGATACCTTTGTACGCCGCACACTCCCGTCATCATCGATCTTTCTGTAAAAGTAGTGATCTGTGTCCTTGTACAATTCCCACCCGTCTCTATCACAAAATCTTTTTAGCTCTTTCCATCTTGGCATACAATGCACTCCCCGATTTTTCTGGGATCATCAGTTATCAACGCCTTAAACACATAGGGAATATGTCCTTTTCGGTTCGGCGCCTTGCTGTAAAGCTGATACTCGTTATAATATTCCAACGCATATTCCATAATAGACTTTCCCATACAAAGTCTGGCTTCTGTTTCAGACGGTGCATTTTCCACCAGGTCAATCTCATTTAATGATAAAGTTACCGAACCATCAGGTTCTGTATGCTTTTCTGCTGTAAATGTATATATATCGAGGATCTCCTTCATTGTTTCCAAGTTAGAGAGCCACATCCTGTCTCTTGTACGTTTGATCAATTTAGGTTTGTCATGCATAACAGAATCTACAACCGAGCTCCATTCTTTTCTTACATTTGTAGCATTTTCCATCAGCATTTCAATCATCTCCTTTATACCTCCCATTATACCAAAAGTGTACACTATGTCAATAGTGTACACTTTTAACCCTTCTTATCCTAATAGCTATTTATTATTCTCCCCCGACATCCTCGATCAGCAGAGAATCCAGCTTATCCATATCCTCCTGAACGATCTCAAATTCTGCGCCTCCCTCTTTCCTGACATGCAGGACTGCATCCTGCACTTCTCCATAGAGCATCCCTGCATCCATCTGGCTTTTGAGCACATCATAATAGATCTGATAGATCTCTCTCTGCATCTCTTCATCTGTGGGCATCTCAGCGCCATTCATCACACTGTCAGTCACCTGGTCAGCGTACTCCTGTGCTTTTTCCTGAAATGTCCCATATGTATCCGGGAACAGCGTGACCGGCTTAACCTTAACAGTCACACTGTAAACGCTGTTCTCTCCACGCACCGGCTTTCCCACAGTATAACTGACGTTTTTCGCCAGCTCACTGAACAGCTCCCTGTATTTCGGCAGAAGCTCTTCCGGCATATCCGATGTCTCAAAGCCTTTCATTGTAGCGTCCAGATTATCCTCAAAGATCTGCTCTGCCTCTTTCTCTGAGACTCCCGTGATCTCCACATACTTGTCCGTCTTATTCTTGTAAGACACATCCAGCACTGCCTGCACATATTCTCCTGCATCAAACCGGTTCATATACAGATACGCTCCCGCCGCGGCTGCTGCGACAAGGACAGCGATTACCGCCGCGATGAGAATGATCCTCCTCTTTGTCATATCCTTCCTCCTTCTTTCTACGCGGCATCAGCCTGCACAGACCGAAATACCAAAGGCAGACACACCGCACATACTACTGTGATCTGCCACAGTATAACACTCTGTATAAAAGAAAAAAGAAGAATCCTGTCGCTGCTTTTAAATAATCACTTTATAGAAAATAACCGTCCTCTTATCTGCCCGGCATCACCGCGCAGTCTATCCGGATCAGGGAACTGGTCTCTTCCTCCTCTATCTCCGCTTTGATTTCTTTCGAATGATCCAGAGGGTACAGAAGCGGCTGCACATCCAGCTTTTCCGGCACCAGCTTTTCCTTCCAGTCTGCCACTTCATCCGGCTCTTCATAAAAGGATGTACTCACTCCGCCCACAGAACCCTTGGGCGTGGAGAACAAACTCTCCCTGGCCTCCACAGACTCCACCGGATAATCCTTCAGTGTCTTTCCGATATCTACGCCTTTTTCTTCCAGAATAGAGCATGTCCACTCAAAGAAGGGATACACTACCAACTCTGTCACATTCCCGCTGCGGGAAGCCCGGACCTCCACATGCCCTGCCGGAAGCGCTGTCTTAAGCTCTGCCATCTCAAGTTCTTTTACATCTTCCCTGTAAGCTTCCAAAAGGCTTTCTTTCTCCTCTGCCGTCATCTTCATGGCAGTTCCTGTCACTCCGTCATCCCAAGTGAACCGGTCCTCCCCCGCTTCTGCCAGATTCACTCCGGGATAAGCGATCTGCTTATACTCTGCCGTCTCATAGACCGCGGCAAATGCCTCCGTCTGTTCTCTGGAAAGCGGGTACGTCCGGTAATGTTCGGTGCCGTCTTCCAGATGATAGCACACGGCTGCCCATGTAAATACACCGCCCGGTTCCCCGGCATCAGTACCGCTCTGGATCCTGCCGGCTGATATGTTTTCCGTATTCCCCCCGGCTGCCGCAATCTCTTTCAGCCATCCCAGAGCCGCGCTTTTCCCATCTCCGGTCAGCGTATATTTTTCAAGCTGATCATCTGTCTCATAGTCTTCCCGATCTCCCTGCACCTGCAGATAAATATCATAAGTCATACCCAGTCCATCAATACTGATGCTCACGCCGGACGCTTCTCCCGGAAAATAGGTATCATAGGAGGAAACGCCTGCCGGAAATAGGATACATACTGCCACGGATGCCGCACAGGCTGCGGCAAGCTGCCACTTGCGCCTTAAGATCCCTGATCCCGGATTTTTCAGAACGATTTCCAGAAGGCAGTGGACTGCTGCCGCCACAGCAGCACTGACCAATACTGCCATAACCCCCGCCGCCATCCTTCCGCTCTTCATAGCGCCTGACAGATCCAGTGCAAATCCGGCTGCCCAGACTCCTGCCAGAAATGAAATTCCTGCCTCTGCAATGCGTTCTGCGGCTAAGATAACAAATATCCGCCCCGTCCGTTCTGTCTTTCTCTTTCGACAGGCGGGCGCAGCGAAAAGAAGAAGGAGAATGATCCACGCCAGCGCAGCAGCGATAAGGTCTGCTGAAGGCGTAAAGCGCAGTACGAGCGGCTTCTCATACACATCTCTGCCGGTCAGCGCCTCTGCCAGTGAAAACGGAGATAACAGTATCGTCATTTTTTCTAACAGCGGTATC
>CALWFS010000007.1 GCA_944377705.1 uncultured Mediterraneibacter sp.
CTGGAACTGGGGGCCCAGATCCACGCCGTCCCGCTGGAAGAAGTCCCGGACGATACATTTGCATCCGGAATGCTGGGGAAAGGCGTGGCAGTGATCCCGGAGGAAGGTGTTGTGGCGTCTCCGGTATACGGTACAGTGGAATCTGTGTTTGACACTCAGCATGCTATCGCTATCAAGGGGATCAACGGAGAAGAGATCCTGATCCATATCGGACTGGATACAGTGACGCTGAACGGAGCGCCGTTCCGTATCCATGCGAAAGCCGGAGATAAGGTAAAAGCAGGGGATGTGCTCGGCAAGTTCTATCCGGATAAGATAAAGGAAGCAGGGCTGAATACGATTACCCCGGTCATTGTGACAAATCCGGATGATTTCGACGAGATTGAGATGCTGACCGGAGATAAGGCGGAGCGCGGCGATCAGATCATGATCATTCATAAAAAGGCAGACGGAGGACAGAAGCATGAAGCATAAAATGCCGGAATCGTTTTTATGGGGTGGCGCTGTGGCTGCCCACCAGTTAGAAGGAGCATACCGGGAGGACAGCAGAGGCTTGAGTACATCGGATGTGATGACAGCGGGCAGCAGCAAAGTGCCACGGAAGATTACGGACGGCGTGGAGGAGGGCTATTATTATCCGAATCACGGCGGGATTGATTTTTACCACAGGTATAAAGAGGATATCGATCTTTTTAAAGAAATGGGATTCAAATGCTTCCGTACCTCGATCTCCTGGTCCAGGATCTTCCCTGACGGCGACGAGACAGAGCCCAACGAGGCGGGGCTGGCATTCTATGACCGTCTGTTTGACGAGCTTAAGAAAAACGGGATGGAGCCTGTGGTGACGCTGAGCCATTTTGAGATTCCTTACCATCTGGTCAAAGCATACGGCGGGTTCCGGAACCGGAAGCTGATCGATTTCTTCCTGAGATTCTGCGAGACAGTTTTCACCAGATATAAAGATAAAGTGAAATACTGGATGCTGTTTAATGAAATCAACAACCAGACGGACGTGGCAAGACCCATCTATGCGTTTACCAATTCGGGAATCCTCTATGAAGAAGGAGAAAACCGGGAACAGACCATGTGGCAGGCGGTCCATTATGAACTGGTGGCAGGCGCCAGAGCCGTGAAAATGGGACATGAGATTAATCCGAATTTTCAGATTGGCTGCATGATGGCGTGGGTGCCTATTTATCCGGCGACCTGTAACCCGCAGGACATGATGGCGCAGACAGAGACAATGCATGAGCGGTTTATTTTTACGGACGTCTATGCAAGAGGGCACTACCCCGCTTATGCGAGGACCATGTGGGAGAAAAAAGGTATTGATATCCAAATGGAGCCGGGGGACGAAGAAGCTTTGAAAGAGGGATGCGTGGATTATATCGGGATCAGCTATTATATGTCCGCTGTCGTGGACCACGATGTGTCAGAGGATAGAAACGGCAGAGGATTTCCGGGATCCGTGGAGAATCCTTACCTGTCTTACAGTGACTGGGGATGGGCGATCGACCCGGAAGGGCTGAGATATTCTCTCTGCCAGCTCTATGAACGCTATGAGAAACCGATTTTTATTGCGGAAAACGGATTCGGGGCGTATGATAAGCTTCTGGAAGAACCGGGAGATTACGTTGTGGAAGACGACTACCGTATCGCATATCTGAGGGAACACATCAAAGCAGTGGAAAAGGCGGTCCTCCTGGACGGCGTGAATGTGATGGGATACACGGTCTGGGGATGTATTGACGTGGTGTCATTTACTACGGGGGAACTGTCCAAACGGTACGGATTCATCTATGTGGACCGGGATGACGAAGGGAATGGAAGCCTGGAGCGCTCGCAGAAAAAATCATTTTACTGGTATCGGAATGTGATCGCGACAAACGGGGAAGAATTGTAGGAGGCTGAGATGAAGATCAGAGGAGTGAATCTTGGAAACTGGCTCGTGCTGGAAAAGTGGATGAGCCGGGAGCTGTTCCGCGGGCTGGACGCGCGGGATGAAGAAGAATTTTACGAGGAACTAAGCTATGAAGAAGCAGAGCAGCGTCTGTATATGCATAGGAGTTATTTCATCCAGGAGAGAGATTTTCAGCATATCCGGGCAATGGGGCTGAATATGGTGCGCATCCCGGTTCCCCACTATATTTTCGGGGACCAGGCAAAATACCCGGGCTGTATCGAATTTCTTGACCGGGCGTTTGACTGGGCGGAAAAATACGGGCTGAAGATCCTGATCGATCTTCATACTGTGCCGGACAGCCAGAACGGATTCGACAACGGCGGGCTTACAGGAATTGTGAAATGGCATCATAAAAAAGAAAATATCGACTATACCCTGTCAGTCATTGAACATCTGGCAGAGCGCTATGCAGAAAGACAGGGGTTGTATGGCATCGAGCTTCTCAATGAACCAGTGTCTGAGCAGATCCTGTCCTTTGTGGGAAAAAGATATCCGGCAAAAGACCCGGAACGCGCGAAAGGCTCCACCGCGGTGCCAACAGAAGTACTGAAAGACTTCTATCTGCGGGGATACGAGGCAGTGCGCTGCCACTGCGGACCGGAGACAGTAGTGGTCATCCATGACGGATTCCGTCTGGAAGAATGGGAGAATTTTATGCCCAGGGAAGAATATCCCGGGCTGGTCATTGACACCCATATGTATCTTTTTACCGTGGAACCCATGATGCCTGACCGGAGGCTTGAGAGCTACCGGGCAGCGATCGACAAAGAGTTCAGACAACGGCTCGAAAGAGCAGAGCAGTTCCATCCGGTGATCGTCGGAGAATGGTGTGTCGCTAATAAATGCGAAGAGAAAGAGAATGTGGAAGATCCGGCTGTTATCTATCGTGCCATCGGGGACTGGGAGACAGAGGCATGGAAAGCATGCAGCGGATGGTTTTTCTGGAGTTATAAACTTCATGAACCGGGACGGAATGACTGGGATTATGAGAGGGCATTGGATTCCGGGTATCTGCGGAGACTGAAACAGGAAAAATAAGCAAGGGATAAATGGATTTTAAGAATATGCCGGGGCGCTTGGCAGAACAGGCAGACCCCGGCATATCTGTGCTCAATAGATTTAAGACCTAATTAATGAATTGTCAAAAAGAATGAAAAATCTGTGAAATATGAGCATATATGTTGACTTTTTTGTGCATTAATACTAACCTATTAATTAGTTGCTTAACTAATTAATAGGGAGGGAAAATAATGTTTCAATGTGATATGAACAATGTTCCGATCCTGGGGGTCATAGGGATGGTCGCGCACAGGGCAATGAATACGGCGAAGGGTATGTATCAGGAATTTGATCTGAACCGGAGTCAGGCGAGCGTGCTTTTTATGCTCCACCAGCGGGACTCTATGTCTCAGAAGGAACTGGCGGCGCAGCTGAATATCACGGCTCCGTCCATTACTTCACTGATCCAGAAGATGGAGAGAGATAAGTATATCGCCAGAGAGCCGGATCAGCATGACCAGCGTGTCATGAGACTGACCCTGACAGAAAAAGGAAAATCCTGCATCCAGGCTGTGAAAGATGTTGCAGACCGGATGGAGCGGATCCTCTTTGAGGGGATGAGCCTGGAAGAACGGCTGCTTTTCCGGCGGCTTATGATCCAGGCGGACGAAAATCTTGACAACTATGAAAGGAACAAAAAGGCATGAAAAATCTATTTAAGTATGCGGCAGAGCACTGGAAGTCTCTGATTGCGATCATTGCGATCCTGTTTATACAGGCGTACTGCGACCTGTCGCTTCCTGCCTATACGTCAGATATTGTAAATGTGGGTATCCAGCAGGGCGGCATCGAGGATCAGATCCCGGAAGCGGTTTCAGCAGAGGAGATGGGAAAGCTGCTCCTGTTCATTCCGGAGGAGGAGCAGGAGACTGTCCTGGATGCATATGATACAGACAGCAGTACTTATGATAAAGAAGCATATGTCCTGAAGGACTCTGTCTCAGAAAATGAGGAGCAGATGGAGGAGCTGGCGGATATCCTTGCCGGTCCCATGATGCTGACGTCAGGTTTTGAATCCGGCAGCGACATGACAAAGCAGATTGAAGATCAGTTAAAGGCAAACCTTCCGGCACAG
Organism: uncultured Mediterraneibacter sp.; assembly: GCA_944377705.1. Lineage (GTDB taxonomy): Bacteria > Bacillota > Clostridia > Lachnospirales > Lachnospiraceae > Mediterraneibacter. The sequence goes on from CALWFS010000007.1 coordinate 4,098, forward strand.
ATAATGTCAGATGACATGACCGTGTTTGACATTCTGGAGATGCTTCCGGCAGAGCAAAAAGAAGTTCTTCTGGATGAGATGGAGAAGCAGATGGAGGATCTGCCGGATACCATTCTTGAGCAGGCGGCAGTCAGTTATGTGGGGGGTGCGTATGAAGATCTGGGGATAGATATGGATGATATACAGATCCATTATCTTCTCATCACCGGCGGGAAAATGGTATCGCTCGCTTTCCTTGGCATGGCGGCAAGCGTGCTGGTCGGATTTCTCGCTTCCCGTGTCGGAGCTGCTACAGGCCGTGACCTGAGAGGAAATGTCTTCCGCAAGGTTGTAGGATTCTCCAACAATGAGTTTGACCACTTCTCGACTGCCTCGCTGATCACAAGGAGTACGAATGATATCCAGCAGATTCAGCTTATCATTGTCATGCTGCTGAGGATCGTGCTCTACGCGCCGATTCTTGCCATCGGGGGGATCATACAGGTATTCCAGACAAATGTGTCCATGTCATGGATCATCGGCCTTGCGGTTGTGCTGATTGCTCTGGTCATCCTTGTCCTGTTCCTTGTGGCAATGCCGAAATTCAGGATCCTTCAGACTCTGGTCGATAAGGTGAACCTGGTTATGAGGGAGATTCTGACCGGGCTTTCGGTTATCCGCGCGTTCAGCACCCAGAAGCATGAAGAAGAGCGATTTGACGATGCAAACAGGATGCTGACAAAGACAAACTTGTTTGTGAACCGCGCTATGACATTCATGATGCCTGTCATGATGCTGATCATGAACGGGGTATCCGTTCTGATCATGTGGAACGGGGCGCATGGTATTGACGAAGGTCAGATGCAGGTCGGAGATATGATGGCTTTCATCCAGTATACGATGCAGATCATCATGGGATTCCTGATGCTGTGCATGCTCTCCATTATGCTTCCCAGGGCTGCTGTTGCAGCGGACCGTGTGGAGGAAGTGCTCTCAAGTAAGACGGTTATCCATGATCCGGAGCAGCCAAAGGGATTTTCGGGCGAGAAGAAGGGGATGCTCGTGTTTGACCATGTATCCTTTAAATATCCGGGCGCGGATGAAAATGTACTCCATGACATTACATTTACCGCAAAGCCAGGCCAGACAACGGCGGTCATCGGAAGCACAGGAAGCGGGAAGTCCACACTGGTCAACCTGATTCCGAGATTTTATGATGTATCCGAGGGAAGTATTACTCTGGACGGGGTTGACATCCGCGATGTATCCCAGCATGAGCTGAGAGAGAAGCTTGGCTATGTTCCCCAGAAGGGGCTTCTTTTCTCCGGCGATATCGCTTCCAATATTATGTTCGGCAACCCGGACGGAAGCGAGAGCGAGATGATCGAGGCGGCAGAGATCGCGCAGGCAGTGGAATTCATTGACGCGAAGCCTGACGGTTACCACAGCCATATCGCACAGGGCGGTTCCAACGTATCCGGAGGACAGAAGCAGAGGCTGTCCATAGCCAGGGCAGTGGCAAAGCATCCGGAAGTATTTATCTTTGACGACAGCTTTTCCGCCCTTGACTTTAAGACTGACGTGACTCTGAGAAAAGCATTGAAGAAGAGGACAAAAGACAGCACAGTTCTGATCGTGGCGCAGAGGATCAGTACGATCCTGAACGCAGAGCAGATTATCGTCCTGGACGACGGAAGAGTGGCAGGCATCGGAACCCATCAGGAGCTTTTAAAGAACTGCGAGGTTTACCAGCAGATTGCTGCGTCCCAGCTTTCTGAGTCAGAGCTGGCAGCGGGAATGCAGACTTCATATTCAGGAGAGGAGGTGCCCAGTCATGCCTAGAGGTATGGGAGGTCCCCATGGAAGCAACATGGCGGGCGAAAAGGCGAAAGATTTTAAAGGAACGATCAAAAAACTGATCCGCTATATGAGCGCTTTTAAGATCCATATGTTTTTTGTCGCAGTGTTTGCGATCTGCGGGACAGTCTTTAATATTGTCGGACCCAAGATACTCGGAAAAGCGACCACGGAAATCTTTAACGGGCTGGTGAGCAAGGTGTCAGGCGGCAGTGGAATGGATTTCGGCAAGATCGGCAGGATCCTTCTGATCACACTTGGACTTTATCTGATCAGCGCCCTCTGTACGTTCATTCAGGGCATCATCATGACCGGCGTCTCGCAGAAGACGACTTATCGCCTGAGAAAAGAAATCTCAGAAAAGATTAACCGGATGCCAATGAACTACTTTGATACAAAACCCGTAGGAGAGGTACTCTCCCGTGTGACCAATGATGTGGATACTTTGGGACAGAGCCTGAACCAGAGCGCCACCCAGATGATTACCTCGGTGACCACGCTGATCGGTGTATTGATCATGATGCTTTCGATCAGCCCGCTGATGACGCTGATAGCGCTTCTGATCCTTCCGGTCTCAGTGATCCTGATCTCGTTTGTTATGAAGCATTCCCAGAAATATTTCCGGGGGCAGCAGGCATACCTTGGAAATGTAAACGGACAGGTGGAAGAGATATACAGCGGACACAATATTATCAAAGCGTTTAATAAAGAGGACGATGTGATCCGTGAATTTAATGATACGAACGCAAAGCTTTATGATTCAGCATGGAAATCACAGTTTTTCTCCGGAATGATGATGCCGGTCATGCAGTTCATCGGCAATCTGGGGTATGTGGGAGTGGCAATATTGGGAGGATTTCTTGCGATCCGGAATGCCATCGAAGTCGGTGACATCCAGTCCTTCATCCAGTATGTAAGGAATTTCACCCAGCCCATCCAGCAGGTGGCTCAGGTCACCAATATGCTCCAGCTTACAGCAGCTGCGTCAGAGAGGGTATTTGAGTTCCTTGACGAGGAAGAAGAAGACCAGACAGTGCAGAATCCGGTATCCGTTGACGGGCTTCAGGGTAATGTAGAGTTCGATCATGTACACTTCGGATACACTCCGGATAAGATCATTATCAATGATTTTTCCGCCAAGGTAAAGGAAGGGCAGAAGATCGCGATCGTAGGACCTACCGGCGCCGGAAAGACAACAATGATTAAGCTGCTCATGCGCTTCTATGACGTGAACAGCGGCGCAATCAAGATCGATGGGCATGATGTACGCGACTTCAACCGCAGCGAGCTCAGGGAAATGTTCGGAATGGTGCTCCAGGACACATGGCTGTTCCACGGAACAATCATGGAGAATATCCGGTACGGAAAGCTGGATGCCACAGATGAAGAAGTGATCCGGGCTGCAAAGGCTGCCCATGTGCACCGCTTCGTTCAGACTCTTCCGGGAGGATATAATATGGAGCTGAATGAAGAGGCGACCAATGTCTCACAGGGCCAGAAACAGCTTCTCACTATCGCCAGGGCGATCCTGGCGGATCCGAAGATCCTGATCCTCGATGAAGCGACCAGTTCAGTAGATACCAGGACAGAGGTCCTTATCCAGAAGGCAATGGATAATCTGATGAAGGGAAGGACCAGCTTCATCATCGCCCACAGACTGTCAACCATCCGCGATGCAGATCTGATCCTCGTCATGAAAGACGGCGATATCGTAGAGCAGGGGACGCACGAAGAACTGCTCGATAAAGGCGGATTCTATGCGGATCTGTACAATTCACAGTTCGAGTCAACAGACCAGACGTGTGCGTAAAATCTGGATTTGCAGGGGAGCCTGGGATTGAGTAAATCGGACGAAAACACCGAAGCAATATATTGAAAACGTATTCAGAGCGGGTGTGCGGGCGGCTTAGGCTCCGAGCTCCGTGGCAGCGAAAACTACGAAATCCGGGACTATGCTAAGAACGGAAATCAGCAGGGGGCAACTCGTCTTCGCCTCAGACAATCCCCCTGCTGATTTCAACGCATAGTCCCGGATTTCAAGTTTTTGCAAGCCCCTCCTCAGTCGCCTCAGCCACCCATACATCCGCACTGAATACGTCTTGAGTAAATCCGCTCCGTGGTTTTCGGACGTTTTCCGCCTCCGTCCTCACACACAAATCCAGATTTACATCACATATTTTTCCAGGACATCCCTTACTGCCCCGGGACCTTTTGTCATCTCCGCAAAGTACTGGCATACAAGCTCTGCAAGTCCAGCCTCAATCAGATTTACTCCGAAGATGTCTTTATTCGTCAGCAGAGGCTTTAAGAGAGCTTGCGCCATGGCTGTGTCTGTACCGTCTCCGAGTCGGACAGATGCTGCATAAGGGCATACGGTTTCCAGAAGCGGATCCGGACTTAATTCAAAATGATTTCCATTGTCATCCACTGCCATCAGATAGCGTATCCATCCGGCAAAGACGAGGGGGATGCATTTCAGGTCTGATACATCCAGTTTATCCGAGCGCATATATGCCTTGACTGTCTCGCCGAACCGAATAGACAGTTTCTGAGACGTGTCCGTAGCGATACGCTGCGGGGTATCCGGCATGAATGGATTCGGAATGCGGACGTTTAGCACTGTGTCGAGGAACTCCTTCGGGTCAAGGATGCCCGGATCTACGACCACGGGAAGTCCTTCTTTATAGCCGATCGTCTCCACCAGTTTTTTCAGGACCGGGTCTTTCATCTCTTTTGAGATCAGGTCATAGCCGAGCAGACAGCCGAAGACAGCAAGGGCGGTGTGAAGGGGATTCAGGCAGGTACATACTTTCATTTTTTCTACCTTATCCACGGTCTTGCGGTCTGTAAAGATGAAGCCGCCTTTCTCCAGGGCAGGTCTTCCGTTGGGGAAACTGTTCTCGATCACAAGGTACTGGCTTTCTTCCGCATTTACAAAAGGAGCCACATAAGTCTTTTTTGATGTGATCACGGGGTCAAGATTTTCCAAACCGTCCTTTTTCAGCAGTTCTTCCACAGAAGGATCGGGGCGGGGCGTGATTTTGTCGATCATCGTCCATGGGAAAGAGACTCTGGATGGATCTTCCACATAGGAAAGGAACCCTTTTTCTGCTGTTCCGTTCTCTTCCCATGCCTTTGCAAAGGCATTGATCGCGGAGCAGAGTTTGTCGCCGTTGTGAGAGCAGTTATCCATACTGACCATGGCGATCGGAGTTCCTCCTGATACATATCTTGTGTGAAGGAGAGAGGCGACCTTTCCGATATAGCTGTCAGGCTTCTCAGGACCGTTTTGCATATCGGCTGTCACATTGGCAAGAGGAAAACCCCTGCCGTCTGTCAGGCTGTAGCCCTTCTCCGTGATCGTGAATGTTACCATCTGAAGGCTGTCATTTGAAAAGATCTCTCTAAGACGGTTGAATTGAATCATATCACCTGAGTCAAGCATGAGGGATTCCACAACGCTTCCTACAACGGTCTTTTCGATATTCCCGTCAGCTTTGAGTGTGACAAGGAGACTTAAGTCATCGTGTGGATGATTCATTTTTTCAATGATCTCGTAGTCATATCCTTCTGCTGCAATAAGTCCCCGGTCCAGAGCTCCGCTGTTAAGGAGATCCTGCACTACATTTGCCTGGAATGCCCGGAAGATATTGCCGGCTCCAAAATGAATCCAAAAAGGATTCTTTTTTGTTTCTTCTGCAACTTTTATACGGTCATAGGCGGGGAGCTGATAGCCTGCGGCCTTCCATTTTTCACGATCTTTCAGACCGTTTTTGTTTAACTGCATCTTATTTTCCTGCCTTTCTTATTTGCCCTCTTTCGGGCGTTCTTTTCTTTGAATCTGATTTCACGGTATCGGAGCTCGCTGACTTTAATCCCTCTTCTGGCTTTTGTCGATGGCTTCCCAGAGCCCGTTCAGGTATGCGGCACCGAGCGCCCGGTCATAGAGCCCGTATCCCGGCATAGCGACCTCGCCCCAGATCATGCGCCCGTGATCCGGACGGATCGGTCCTTCAAAACCAATGTCATACAGCGCTTTCATGATCTCGTACATATCGAAAGATCCATCAGATGACAGGTGGGCGGACTCCTCAAAGTCTGTGGGGGAGTTGAATTTCAGATTGCGCACATGCGCGAAATGGATCCTTCCCTTCAGAGAACGGATCATATCCGGCAGGTCGTTTTCCAGGTTGGTGCCGTAGGATCCGGAGCAGAAGGTGACCCCGTTATGCGGATCATCCACCATTTTCATCATCCGCAGGATATTTTCTTTATTGATGATGATACGCGGAAGTCCGAATACGCTCCATGCAGGATCGTCCGGATGGATCGCCATATAGATGTCGTATTCATTGCAGACGGGCATGATCCGTTCCAGAAAATATTTCAGGTTTGCGAAGAGTTTTTCGTCATCGATATCTTTGTACATCTCGAAAAGTTCTTTTACATGCGCCATGCGCTCCGGCTCCCAGCCGGGCATTACAGTGCCGTTGGTCTCGCCGGAGATGGATTCAAACATCTTTTCCGGATCAAGGGCGTCCACAGCTTCCTGAGTGTAGGCCAGGACAGTGGAGCCGTCGGGACGCATCCTTGCCAGCTCAGTCCTTGTCCAGTCAAAAACAGGCATAAAATTGTAGCAGACAAGGTGGATGTCTTCTTCGCCGAGGTTTCTAAGTGTCTCGATGTAATTATCAATATACTGATCCCGGTCAGCGGAGCCTGTTTTTATGGCATCATGTACATTTACGCTCTCGATCCCGGAAACATGAAGCCCGGCGGCAGCCACTTCGTCCTTCATGGCGCGGATGCGCTCCCTGCTCCATACTTCACCCGGCACTGTGTCGTAAAGTGTGGTGATGACTCCGGTAACGCCCGGGATCTGCCGGATCTGCTGTAAAGTAACTGTGTCAAATTTTGAACCGTACCATCTGAGTGTCATTTCCATTTCTGAGTGTCTCCTTTCAGGAACTTAAGTTTATGAGATATCCGCCCGTATAATCCGCGGGCGATAACTCTTCTATGAATTTTATTTTATAAAAGGGAGAAGGAAAGAGACAATTGCACAGATTGTTGTATATATTGTAAAAATTGCTCATGCCACAGTTGCTAAGAAGCGGGGAAAAGGGTATATTGTATTTTAGAAAAGAAAGGGGCGCCGTATGAAGAAAAACCTTCAGACAAGATTCAGTACAAGACAATATATGCTCTCCCGGGATTTTGAGATCTATTACTATAAGGAAAATACCTTGTCAGGTGTGGACAGCCATACACACGATTATTACGAGTTCTATTTTTTCCTGGAAGGGGATGTGTCAATAGAGATCGCGGGCAGGGTTTATCCGCTCAGGTTCGGGGATGTTGTCCTGATACCGCCGGGGACCCCTCACCAGCCTTATATCCGTGACAGCAGGACCCCATACCGTCGTTTTGTATTCTGGATCACAGGGGAGTATTTAAACCAGATGATGGAAACCTCAGTAGCTTACGGCTATCTGATGCAGCATGTCCGGACAAAAGGAGAGTATATTTTTCATAATGACCGTATCAGTTTCAATGAGATACAGACAAAGGTGTTCCGCCTGATCGAAGAGACAAGGGGAAACCGGTTCGGAAAAGATGCGAGGGTTTCGCTGTGTGTCAGCGACCTGGTCCTGCATCTGAACCGGATTGTCTACGAGCAGAAGCACGAGAAGCATCCCCAGGCTGAGCAGTCGCTTTACGAGAGCCTGACAGATTTTATCGGGGAACATCTGGATGAGGAATTATCCCTTGTCAGTCTGGCAGGGGAGTTCTATGTGAGCAAGTACCATATCGCCCATGTGTTCAAGGATCACATTGGTATATCCATCCATCAGTACATCATGAAAAAGAGACTTTCCGCTTGCCGTGACGCGATTCGAAACGGGACAAAAATCACAGAAGCATATCTGATGTATGGGTTTAAAGATTATTCGGGGTTCTACCGGGCATTTAAAAAAGAGTATGGAATATCGCCGCGGGAGTGGCAGGAAATAAACCGCAGGCTCGCCCCGGATACATAGATAAAAAATAAGATAGTATCCGAACGTGATCTGTGATAGAATAAGCGGGAATGAGAAAGCAGGTATTTAGATATGGGATTTACACATTTTGATGAAAACGGCAAAGCTGTTATGGTGGATATAACAGAAAAAAATGATACGGTCCGGGAAGCGCGCGCCTCCGGGAAGATCACTGTGAGCCGGGAGGTGTTCAGGGCGGTCCGGGAAGGGACGGTCGGCAAAGGTGATGTGCTGGGAGTGGCTGCCACTGCCGGGATCATGGGTGCGAAGAGGACATCTGAGCTGATTCCCATGTGTCATATCCTGCCAATCACAAAGTGTAAGGTGGATTTTGAGATGGATGAGGCTGAATCTGCGATCTACTGCACATGCACTGTGAAAGTGACCGGAAAGACAGGGGTGGAGATGGAAGCTCTGACAGGGGTGAGCATAGCCCTGCTTACGGTCTATGACATGTGTAAGGCAGCGGACAAATCCATGGAGATCGGAGAAATCTATCTTGTGAAAAAGACCGGTGGGAAGAGCGGCGAAGTACACAATGACCTGCATCCCCGCGGAGAAGGAGAAACAGGGCGGCGCAGAAGCGGCCGCACGGAACTGGACATACTTTAGGCGGGACACTGGGATACTGCGCAGCAGGAATGCGGCGCCCGGACAGAAGGAGCGTGACAAAAGTGGAAGGATACAGATGGAAGGCAGCAGTGGTAACGCTGAGCGATAAAGGATACGCCGGGGAGCGGGAAGATAAAAGCGGCCCCCTTATCTGCGAAATGATTGCACAAGCCGGATATGATATCCGGAAAACTGTTCTGCTTCCAGATGAAAAAGAAGAAATAAAAAAATGTCTATGTCTGCTATGTGATGTCGAAAGAATGGATATTATTTTCACTACGGGAGGGACCGGATTCGCGCCGAGAGACTGTACGCCTGAGGCGACCCTGGAGGCTGCGGACCGGATCGCACCGGGGATCGCGGAGGCAATGCGCCTTGCGTCCCTCAAGGTAACCCCAAGGGCAATGCTAAGCCGGGGCGTTTCTGTGATCCGTGGAAAGACGCTGATCATCAATCTTCCCGGAAGCCCTAAGGCTGTGAAAGAAAATCTGGAAGCAGTGCTTCCGTCCCTGGATCACGGTCTGGCGATCCTGACAGGAAGAGCGGGAGAATGCGCGCGATGAGAGATCAATTTGGAAGGACAATCGATTATATGCGGGTGTCCGTGACAGACCGCTGCAACCTTCGGTGTGTTTACTGTATGCCTGCTGAGGGTGTTCCTTCTGTGCCTCATCAGCAGATCCTGAGCTTTGATGAGATTGTCAGGATATGCAGGATCGGCGCAGAACTCGGCATCAGGAGGATAAAGCTGACCGGCGGGGAACCCCTGGTACGCAGAGGATTCCCGAAGCTTTTGGGAATGCTGAAGGGGATTTCAGATATAGAACAGGTGACTCTGACAACAAATGGGACGCTTTTGAAAGAACAGATAGACGAATTGGTTTCGAATGGACTGGATGCTGTCAATGTCAGTATAGATACTCTGGATCCGGACAGATATCGGCAAATAACCAGAGGAGGAAGTGTGGAAAAGGCTCTGGAGGGACTGGACGTTGCTGCCGGAGTTCCCGGTCTTTCCGTTAAAGTGAACTGCGTTCCTTTAAAGGATACGGCAGATGAGGAATATATCCGGCTCGCCCTTCTCGCGAAAGAGGGAAAGGCTGATGTGCGTTTTATTGAAATGATGCCCATTGGGGTAGGAAAGAATTTTGCAGGGCAGGACAGGGAACAGATTCGCACTGTATTAGAAAAGATATACGGAAAAGCGAAAACGTATACCGGACGGATTGGAAACGGGCCGGCTGAATACGTACAGTTTCCCGGGTTCATGAAGCATGTCGGCTTTATCAGCGCGGTCTCGCATCAGTTCTGCGGCTGCTGCAATCGTGTCCGCCTTACATCGGAGGGATACTTAAAACCATGCCTTCAGTATGGGGGCGGGACAGATCTCAGGGCTCTGTTAAGGAGCGGTGCCGGAGATGAAGAAATCCGGGAAGCGATGGAGAAGACCATCTGTGCCAAACCGGCGCATCATTTGTTCGGAGAAGGCGGACATACGGAAGAAATACTGGAAACAAAAGGAATGTCCAAAATCGGAGGTTAAAGTCTGGATATGGGAAAAGTGACGGCAGTCTGCACAAGCCCGGCGAAGGGCACACAGAAGCAGAACATAGGCGAAGGTATTTTTATAGAGGACTACGGGATCCGGGGAGATGCACATGCAGGAAAGTGGCACCGCCAGGTCAGCCTCCTTTCCTGTGAAAAGATTGAAGAATTTCGTGAGAGGGGTGCGGAAGTGGAGGATGGAGCGTTCGGAGAGAACCTGGTAGTTAAAGGGATTGATTTCCGTTCACTGCCGGTGGGGACACGGCTGATCTGCAATGACGTGATCCTGGAAATAACCCAGATCGGAAAGGAGTGCCACCACGGCTGTCAGATCTTTCAGAAGATGGGAGACTGTATCATGCCCAGGGAGGGTGTCTTCGCAAAGGTGGTCCGGGGCGGGATGATCCGTACGGGCGATGATATGAAGGTGGAGGAAGATGAATAGAAAAGGCAGGATTTATCGCAAAAGAATCTTTCTATTGACCGTGGCGTCATGCGCTGTCTTTCTGCTCAATGCCTGTGCCGGGCAGGCAGAGGAGACAGGGGCAGAGCTGGAAGTGGAAGTCCGGAATGGCACGGAAGAAGAGAAATATACTTTCCAGGATGTAGAGGGGAATGAATATGAGGCCCCGCTGCTTTCGGATGTCCCGAAATGTACCTATGATTTCTCAAAGCTTACAACGGACGAAGAGACAGGATTTAAGAGTTTCCATGACGAGGAAAGCGGAGTGACCGCCCGGTTAGGGATCGATGTGTCCGAGTTCCAGGGCGAGGAGATCGACTGGAAGCAGGTAAAGGAAAGCGGGGTGGAGTTTGTTATCATCCGGCTTGGCTACCGGGCATACGGGGATACTGGAGATCTGGTCATGGATGCCATGTACGAACAGAATATGAAGGGCGCATTGGACGCCGGCCTTGATGTGGGAGTGTATTTCTTTTCCCAGGCGATCAGCGCGGCAGAGGCGGTCGAGGAGGCGGATTTTGTACTTAAGAACCTAAGACCTTATGATATAACCGGACCGGTAGTTTATGACACGGAAGAGATCAAGTGGGATACCGCCCGGACAGACGTCAACACGGATAAGGAGTTTACCAATTTCTGCAAAGTGTTCTGTGATACTGTGGAGCAGGAGGGGTATGATGTTATGATCTATTCAAACATGAAGTGGATGGCATTTACTCTTGATATGGAAGAACTTGCGGAGTATGATTTCTGGTATGCGGATTACCATGATATTCCCCAGTGCCCTTATGATTATGAGATCTGGCAGTACAGCGAGACAGGGGCAGTTCCGGGGATCAACGCGAATGTGGACCTGAACCTTTGGTTTCAAAAGGAAAACGGACAGGAGGATATGTATGAAATGGAATAAATACCGTCTGAAGACAACAACGGAAGCTGAGGATATCGTCAGCAGCATGCTTATGGATCTGGGAATCCAGGGAGTGGAGATCGAGGACAAAATCCCCCTCACCCAGTCTGACAAGGAGCAGATGTTTGTAGACATTCTTCCGGAGATCGAAGCGGATGACGGAGTGGCTTATCTGAGCTTCTATCTGGAGCCGGAGGAAGATCAGGAAAAGATCCTGGCAGACGTCCGCCGGGAGCTGGAAGAGATGTCCGCCTATGTGGATGTGGGCGAGTGTCAGATCGAGAAGTCAGAGACAGAAGACGTGGACTGGGTGAATAACTGGAAACAGTATTTTCATCAATTCTATGTAGACGATATATTGATCATCCCTTCATGGGAGGATGTAAAGCCGGAGGATGAGGATAAGATGGTCATCCATATCGATCCGGGTACTGCGTTCGGCACCGGGATGCATGAGACGACTCAGCTCTGTATCCGACAGATCCGTAAGTATGTGACAGCGGACACAAAGATCCTTGACGTTGGATGCGGGAGCGGGATTCTGGGTATGCTGGCGCTGAAATTCGGAGCCGCATATTCCGTGGGGACGGACCTGGATCCGTGTGCCATTGACGCCACTCATGAAAACATGGAAGTAAACGGGATCCCGAAGGAGAAGTATGAAGTAATGATCGGAAATATCATTGATGATAAAGCAGTGCAGGATAAAGCCGGCTATGGATGCTATGATATCGTGGCGGCAAATATCCTGGCAGATGTCCTTGTGGAGCTGACGCCGGTCATCGTAAATCAGTTAAAGCCGGGAGGAATCTATATCACCAGTGGGATCATCGATGACAAAGAGCAGACCGTTGTCGATGCGGTAAAGGCAGCGGGGCTGGAAATACTGGATGTGACATACCAGGGCGAATGGGTCTGTGTGACAGCACAAAAGATGGCATACGCCGGGTGAAAGGAGAAGGAGAATGCAGCAGTTCTTTGCGGAACCATCATGGATCAGAGAAAGTAAAATCTTTATGCAGGGCGCAGATGTGAATCATATCAAAAATGTGCTCCGCATGAAGCCCGGGGAGGACGTGCGGGTGAATGACGGCAGGGGAAAGACGTATCTCTGCTGTATCGGTGCATATGAAGAGCAGACAGCGGTGCTTGATATCCTCAAAGAGCTGGATTCGGATACGGAGCTTCCTTCCAGGATTGTTTTGTTCCAGGGATTACCCAAGGGGGACAAGATGGAGTGGATCGTGCAGAAGGCGGTGGAGCTTGGCGCGTACGGTATTGTCCCGTTTGCGGCAAAGCGCTCTGTGGTGAAGCTGGATGAGAAGAAAGCCGCAAAGAAGCAGGCTCGGTGGCAGCTGATCGCAAAAGGGGCGGCAGAGCAGTCCGGGCGCGGTATCATCCCGGAGATCAGCGCGGTTCAGACATTTGCGGAAGCCCTCAGGATGGCGGAAGAACTGGATGTAATACTTATTCCATATGAGCTGGAAGAGGGAATGCAGGAGACGGCCCGCGTTCTCGAAGGGATCGCTCCCGGGCAGTCTGTGGGAATCTTCATCGGACCGGAGGGCGGATTCGAGGAAGAGGAAGTAGAACGCGCGAAGGCGGCGGGAGCCTATGCTGTCACGCTTGGGAAACGGATCCTGCGGACTGAGACAGCGGGACTGACCGCATTATCGATCCTTATGTATCATCTTGAGAGCCGGAATGCATGAACAGGCGTCCGGCGTGTGCATAATTTATATATTAAGAAAACAGTAAAGGAAGGGGAAAATGGAAGTTTATCTTGACAATTCCGCCACGACCATGTGTTATCCGGAAGTGGGGGAACTTGTATATAAAGTTATGTGCCGGGATTACGGAAACCCGTCCTCCCTGTACAGAAAAGGCGTGGAGGCGGAACATTATATCCGGGATGCGAAAGAGACGATCGCAAAGCTTTTGAAAGTGAACGCAAAGGAGCTCTTCTTTACCTCCGGCGGCACGGAGAGTGACAACCTGGCTCTCATCGGATGTGCCCGGGCGAACCGGCGCAGGGGAAACCATCTGATCACCTCATCCATAGAGCATCCTGCCATCCTTAACACCATGCGATATCTGGAGGAGGAAGAGGGATTTCGGGTGACTTATCTCCCGGTAGACGGACAGGGGCGCATCCGGCTTGACGCGCTGAAGGACGCATTGTGTCCGGAGACGATCCTGGTGTCTGTAATGTATGTGAACAATGAGGTCGGAACCGTGCAGCCCATCCAGGAGGCGGTGCAGATCACAAAGAGGTACAATTCCTCTATTCTGTTCCATACAGATGCTGTACAGGGCTTCGGGAAATACCGCATTTATCCGAAAAGGATGGGGATCGATCTGCTCTCCGCGAGCGGGCATAAGATTCACGGACCAAAAGGCGTTGGTTTTCTTTACGTTGACAGCCGGGTGAAGATCCATCCGATCCTGTTCGGGGGCGGTCAGCAGAGAGATCTGCGCTCCGGAACAGAGAATGTGCCCGGAATCGCGGGGCTTGGTCTTGCGTCAAAGATGATCTATCAGGACCTTGAGATGAAGACAGCCCTTATGAGAGAGTTGAAAGCGCATTTTATCAAAGGGCTTGAAGAGATCGGGAATACGACTGTCCATGGCGTGACTGACGAGGAGGGCGCGCCTCACATTATCAGTGTGGGAATCGCGGGAGTACGCAGCGAAGTTCTGCTGCATACGCTGGAAGACAAAGGAATTTATGTGTCTTCCGGTTCTGCATGCTCGTCCAACCATCCGGCAGTCAGCGGTGTCCTGAAAGCCATCGGAACTCCAAAAGAATACCTGGATGCTACGCTGAGGTTCAGCATGTCAGAGTTCACTACAAAAGAAGAAATTGACTACACGCTGGAAACACTATATAATTGTATACCGATGCTTCGGAAATTTACACGGCGCTGAGGCGCTGAGATGAGCTGTGACCGGGCGGCGCAGGGTGGTCTGCGCGGGAAATGTTCCGGGTCAGGCAGAAAGAGGAGAATGCCATGACGTTTCATTCATTTTTGATCAAATATGGAGAGATCGGGATAAAGGGAAAAAACCGGTATATGTTTGAGGACGCTCTTGTGCGCCAGATCCGGTATGCGCTTAAAGATGTGGAAGGAGAGTTCCTTGTCCACAAATGCCATGGAAGAGTTTATGTGGACTGCGAGGGCGAATACGATTACGAAGAGACAGTGGAAAGTCTTAAAAAGGTATTCGGTATCGTTGGAATCTGTCCGGTCGTGAGAAAGCCGGTGAAAGAGCTGGAGGAACTGAAAAAAGACGTGGTCGTCTATGTGGGAGAGATGTATCCTGAGGGCGACAAGACGTTTAAAGTGGAGGCAAGACGCGCGAACAAACGTTATCCGATGAACTCAATGGAGATCAACTGTGCTCTCGGAGAAGCGGTGCTGGACGCTTACCCGGAGATGAAGGTGGATGTGCATCATCCGGATATCCGGCTGAATGTGGAGATCCGCGAGGAGGTCTACCTGTATTCTGAGATTATCCCCGGACCGGGAGGCATGCCTGTGGGCACCAATGGCAGCGCGATGCTGCTCCTTTCAGGCGGGATCGACAGCCCGGTGGCAGGATATATGATCGCAAAGAGAGGAGTAGAGATCGAGGCGACTTATTTCCACGCGCCGCCGTATACAAGCGAGCGGGCGAAGGAGAAGGTCATTGACCTGGCAAGGCTTGTCTCCGCATATGCGGGACCTGTCAAGCTCCACATCGTCAACTTTACGGATATCCAGCTGGCTATTTATGAGAAATGCCCTCACGATGAGCTGACGATCATCATGCGCCGGTATATGATGAGGATCGCGGAGCAGTTTGCGAAAAAGGACGGCTGTCTGGGACTGATCACAGGCGAGAGCATCGGCCAGGTGGCAAGCCAGACCATGCAGAGCCTGGCAGCGACCAATGCGGTATGCACGCTTCCGGTATACCGTCCGCTGATCGGCTTTGACAAGAGAGAGATCGTGGAGATTTCGGAGAAAATCGACACCTATGAGACTTCCATCCAGCCGTTTGAGGACTGCTGCACCATCTTTGTGGCAAAGCACCCGGTGACCAAGCCGAATGTGGAAAGGATCGAGAAGTCAGAACTGAACCTGTCGGACAATATAGAAGAGCTTGTGAAGACGGCAGTCGAGACAGCGGAAGTGATCACAGTAGGGAAGTAACTGCCTGTACAGTCAGAATGACAGAATAAAAGGAGCTGCCTCGCATCGAGACAGCTCTTTCATAAGTAAATGACATGTCTGATTATTTGATGATGTATGGATCAAGTGCAGCAAGAATATCGTCGATGTCTCCATCTGCATGAATATTGAGATCAATCGGCTTAGACAGGTCCAGGCTGAAAATTCCCATGATGGATTTGGCATCTATAACATATCTTCCGGATACTAAATCGAAATCGTTGTCATACTTCGTAATCTCGTTTACAAAAGATTTTACTTTGTCGATTGAGTTTAATGAAATCTGTACTGTTTTCATTGGATAGCCCTCCTTGAATCATAAAATAAAGTAAGGTCTCAGACCTCATGTATATTCTAGGGGATGCTATCGGAAAAGTCAAGTGACACATAGGAAAAAAGAGGTAAATTCAAAATGAAAAAAGCGTCGCTACACAATTTGGGATGTAAAGTAAATGCATATGAAACAGAGGCAATGCAGGAAATGCTCGAGCAGGCAGGCTATGAGATCGTACCTTTTAAAGAAGGGGCAGATGTCTATGTGATCAATACCTGCACAGTGACAAATATTGCGGACCGGAAATCCCGGCAGATGCTCCACCGTGCCCGGAAATTAAACCCGGAGGCAGTGGTTGTGGCAGCAGGCTGCTATGTGCAGGCGCAGGGAGAGCACGGGATTGATCCCTGTATTGATATCGTGATCGGAAATAACCATAAAAAAGACCTGGTCAGGATTCTCAGAGAGTATGAAGAAAACAGAAGAAAAGACCGCCTTGATGGACAGCGGAAAGAAAAGGACGGGACCCATGCGGCCGGCGAGATCGGGGACATTAACCGGACAAAAGAATATGAGTCCCTTCATCTTACCCGTACGGGCGAACACACCCGGGCTTATATCAAGGTGCAGGACGGGTGCAACCAGTTTTGCACTTACTGCATCATTCCCTATGCGAGAGGGCGCGTGCGCAGCCGAGAGATGCAGGATGTGGAGCAGGAGGTAAGGGCGCTGGCTGCCAACGGCTATCAGGAGGTCGTGCTTACGGGGATCCATCTGAGCTCCTATGGCATTGATTTCGATGGCCGGAGGCATCTGCTGGACCTGATCCGGGCGGTTCATGAAATCGAAGGGATCAGGAGGATCCGCCTGGGCTCTCTGGAGCCGGGGATCGTGACGGAAGAATTTGCCGAAACGCTTGCTTCCATGCCGAAGATCTGCCCTCATTTCCACCTCTCGCTCCAGAGTGGATGTGATGCTGTCCTGAAGCGCATGAACCGGAAATATACGAGCGAGGAGTACTATGAGAAATGCCGGATCCTCAGAAAATACTTTGATGACCCGGCTCTTACGACGGATGTGATCGTGGGCTTCCCGGGCGAGACGGAAGAGGAGTTTCAGGAGTCTTTTGATTTTGTGGACAAGGTGGATTTCTACGAAACCCATGTATTCAAATACTCAAAGAGAGAGGGCACAAAGGCTGCTTCCATGCCCGGTCAGGTGGATGAGCAGGTCAAGGCGCGCAGAAGCGCTCTTCTGATTGAACTGGGCGAAAAGAAGCGGGAAGCTTATGAAAAACGCTTCCTCGGCAGGACGGTAGAGGTGCTCGTAGAAGAAGACGCGGTCATTGACGGAAAAGCCGTTCAGACAGGACATACAAAGGAGTATATTAAAATTGCACTAGACTCGGAAGAAAATCTCCGCAATTGTATCGTAAACGTTCAAATTGATAATGACTCACAAATTATACATTGAATTTTAAAGGGGATTATATTAGAATTGTAAATAGGGATTCTGGGTCTTCCCAGAGGAGACAGGCGGGCTGCCGGCAGCACAGGCAGATGCCTGGAACATAAGGAATATACAGAAAAGGAGGAACATCAGGATGAGTGATTTAGGCAACACACAATTCTTTCAGGTAGAGCCCGGACCGCAGATCTCGGCAAAGGATATTCTTGAGATCGTGTTCAAGGCGCTGAAAGAGAAGGGATACAATCCGGTCAACCAGATCGTTGGATATATTATGTCAGGGGATCCCACATACATTACCAGCTATAACGGGGCAAGAAGCCTTGTGATGAAGGTGGAGCGGGACGAGCTTGTAGAAGAAATGTTAAAAGCGTATATTGAGCATAACTCCTGGGAATAATCGGTTATGAGGATCATGGGACTTGATTACGGGACTAAGACGGTCGGAGTTGCAGTCAGCGATCCCTTCGGTCTTACGGCTCAGGCAATAGAGACAATCGGAAGAAAAGAAGAAAATAAGCTGAGGAGGACCTGCGCGCGCATCGAGGAGCTGATTGATGAATACGGTGTAGACAAGATCGTACTTGGTTTTCCGAAGCACATGAACAATGATATCGGGGAGCGCGCGGAAAAGTCGCTGGAATTTAAGGACATGCTTCACCGCAGGACCGGGCTTGAGATCATCATGTGGGATGAGCGCCTGACGACTGTGGAGGCGGAACGGACCCTGATCGAGAGCAATGTGCGGCGTGAGAATCGCAAAAAGCACATTGATCAGATCGCGGCAGTGTTTATCCTTCAGGGATACCTGGATTACCTTCACATGAAGAGGGTGGAAAAAAGAGCGGCGGAATAGGCGCAGGACAATAATAAGGGGCGTTTTAAATGGAAAAAATAAGATTTGCGTTTGCGGACGGGAGCGGGGAAGACGAGTTTTTTGTGCTTGAAGAAACGATGATAAACGGAAGTACATATCTGCTTGTCACGGACTCCGAGGAAGATGACGCGGAGTGTCTGATCCTGAAGGAGACAGAGAGACCCGCGCCCGGGGACGGCGTCTATGAGATCGTGGAAGACGAAACAGAACTTCTGGCAGTATCAAAGGTATTCGAAGAGCTGCTGGAGGATGTAAGTATAGAAATGTAACATTTGAGGGGACACGGATGGAACAGAAAAAGACAGAGGAACTGCTCAGGCAGAGACTTAAGGAGAAAGGGCTCAAGGTGACGCACCAGAGACTTCTCATCCTTTCTGTGCTGGAGCAGAACAGCGGCAGGCATATGGCGGCGGAGGATATCTATGAGCTTGTGACGGAGGAGCATCCGGAGATCGGGCTGGCGACAGTGTACCGGACTCTTCAGCTGCTCTGGGACATGCAGCTTGTAGACCGGATCAACCTGGATGACGGATGCGTGCGCTATGAGATCGGTCATCTGTTGTTGGACGAGACAAAACATAATCATCATCATCTCATATGCAGGAAATGCGGCAAGGTGATCCCATTCGATGCGGATCTTCTGGATGACCTGGAGCGTCATATCGAGGAGACTGCGGGATTTCATGTGCTGGACCATGAACTGAAATTTTTCGGCCTGTGCAGAGAATGTATGAAAAAGGAGAAAAGCAGCTGCTGACCCTGCTGTTCTTTTTGTGCCCGGAAGTAAGGAAATACATAAAAACAATATGGAGGTGCTTATTTTTTGAAGAAAGAGAAAAAAGGAAAACTACGTATCATACCACTGGGCGGTCTGGAGCAGATCGGTATGAATATCACTGCCTTTGAGTACGAAGACAGTATTATTGTCGTGGATTGCGGCCTTGCCTTCCCGGAGGATGATATGCTGGGGATTGAGCTTGTGATCCCGGATGTGACTTATT
>CALWFS010000008.1 GCA_944377705.1 uncultured Mediterraneibacter sp.
GCCGGAACCGATACGTCCCAGTATCTCATACCTCTTTCCTAAATAAACTCCTTCTCTGATCATAATACACTCACCTCATCTGCGAACGGTTCTATCAGGACAATACCGATATTGTCCGTACCGCCGTTTTCTTTTGCAGCATCCACAAGAGCCTGCCCGGCTTCAACGATGTCTCTTCCTCCCTGGACGATATGGAAGAGTTCTTCATCCTCTACCATGTTGCTGAGACCGTCTGTACACATCAGTATGATGTCTCCCCGTTTCAGGCGGTGCTCATAAAAATCTACATCTACATCTGCTTTTGCTCCAATCGCCCTTGTAATAATATTTTTATCCGGATGGTGCTTGGCTTCCTCCGGCTTAATGCCGCCCAGCCGCACCATTTCCTCCACAAGTGAATGGTCCTTCGTAAGCTGCTGTATTCCCTGGTTGATCAGATACAGACGGCTGTCTCCCACGTTTGCGAAATACATCATCTGGTTCATGATCGTTGCAGCGACCACTGTCGTCCCCATTCCCTTGAGGTGTTCATCGCGGGACGCTTCTTTGATGATCTCCCGGTTGGCTGTTTTGATCGCCGCTACGAGGCACTTCTCCACATCCTCTCCCTCGCTCACCTTCAGTTCCCGCCTGAGCACTTCCACCGTATACTTTGACGCATAGTCGCCTGCCTGATGTCCGCCCATTCCGTCTGCCACTACGAACAGGTTCTGAAGGATGCCCAGCGGTCTGTCTGTCGTAAAGACATAATCCTGATTCACCTGTCGCACCATTCCCACATCTGTTATCGCAAATGTCCTCATATCCGTCTCCTTAATCCTGTCTGTTGCGGCTCTCCTGGTCAGCCTGCTCCGCATAACGGCGTCTGAGCTGACCGCAGGCCCCGTCGATGTCAGAGCCCATTTCCCTTCTTATAGTAACATTTATTCCGCTTTTTTCAAGGTTATTTTTGAAATTCAGGGCATTTTTCCTGCTTGGACGCACGAAATCACGCTCCCGGACCGGGTTCACCGGAATCAGGTTCAAATGGCAGTTTCGGGGCTTTAAAATCGCTGTCAGTTCCCTTGCATCTTCATCTGTATCATTGACTCCATGCACCAGGCTGTACTCAAACGTCACCCTGCGCCCTGTTGTTTCAAAGTAAGCATCACACGCCGCGAGCACCTCGGACAGGTCATATCTGTTCGCCACCGGCATGAGCCTCCTGCGCTTCTCCTGGGTTGATCCGTGAAGCGACAGCGCAAGCGTGATCTGGAGCTTTTCTTCAGCCAGTTCAAGCATCCTGGGAACAATACCGCAGGTAGATACCGTGACGTTCCTCTGGCTGATATTCAGCCCGTGCTCATCTGTCAGGATGCGGACAAACCTGAGGAAATTGTCGTAATTGTCCAGAGGTTCCCCGGTGCCCATGACTACCACATTATGTACTCTTTCTTTTGTGATCTTCTGGATCTGATAGATCTGCCCCAGCATCTCTGATGCAGAGAGGTTTCTCTTAAGCCCGCCGATTGTGGAGGCACAGAACACGCACCCCATCCTGCACCCTGCCTGGGAAGAAATGCACACTGAATTTCCGTGCTTATACTTCATAAGGACGCTCTCCACCATATTGCCGTCATACAGGCGAAACAGAAATTTGTTCGTGCCGTCCATTTTCGAGATCTGTCTCTCTTCCATGATGACCGGGAGGATCTCATACGCCTCCTCCAGACGGAGCCTGAAGTCTTTTGAAAGATTCGTCATCTCGTCGAAACTGTCCGCCAGCTTCACATGCAGCCAGTCATAGATCTGCCCTGCCCGGAATGGTTTCTCGCCCAGCTCCTGTATCTCTGTCTTTAATTCCTCATATCCATATGCCCGGATGTCCTTTTTCATATCTGTTTCTTCCTTTTTATAAATCTTGCGATGAAAAATCCGTCCGACTTATGTACGCCCGGAATGAGCTGGATACATCCCCTCTCCGTCACGCTGTCCCTCAGTTCAGGACAGAGCTTGTCGCTGATATCATCTAATGAAAACTCCGGATCCTGCTCCAGGAGCCAGTGTACATTGTCAATATTTTCTGCCGGATTTACAGTACATGTGCTGTAAATCAGCGAGCCGCCCGGTTTCACATACTCTTTCACACAGCTTAAGATCTGCCTTTGCAGCTTCACGAGACTTTTGATCCCCTCCGGGGACGCCTTATATTTCAGGTCTGTCTTCCTGCCGAGCACTCCCAGACCGGAACAGGGCAGATCCGCGATCACGATATCCGCGGTCCCCACAGACGCCGGATCCGGCACGGAAGCATCCTTGCACGCTGCCGAGATATTCGGAAGATTCGAGCGTTCAATATTCTCTCTGATGAGATCTGTTTTATATTCTGTCAGGTCTCTCGCTTCCACATGCCCTCGCAGAGGCGCGCCTTCTCTCATAATGGCATCTCCTGCCGGCTCCTTCCCATTATGCTGCCCCTCTTTTACATACAGTTTCTCCGCGATATGGAGCGCCTTTCCTCCCGGCGCCGCGCACACATCGATCACCTGCGCCCCGGGCTGCGGGTCTGCCAATTCCCCTGCCAGCATGGAACTGACGTCCTGTACCATGAAGAGCCCTTCCCGAAAGCTGTCCAGGCTTTCCAGATAATCATATCCTGACAGTGAGAATGCGTAGGGAAGATACGGATGATGTTCTGCTCTCGCTCCCTCTTCTTCCAATATTTTTTCAAATCCCTCCGGAGCTGCGCGGTTCAGACAGCAGCGGACTGTGATCGGCTTTTCCCGCTGGAACTCTGCCAGCATTGTTTCGATCACATCCTCGTCAAGAGACTGCTTCCATAGCTCTATGATCCACTCAGGACAGGAGTATTTCACAGACAGGGCGCGAGTCCCCTCCTCGGGATATCTGATATCATCAAGCCCTCTCGCCACACTGCGCAGCACCCCGTTTACATATCCCTTAAGTCCGGAAAACCCTTTTTTCACTGCCAGCTTTACTGACTCGCTGCACACAGCGCGGTCCGGCACGCTGTCCATGTATTTGAGCTGATAGACCGCACTGCGCAGAAGATTGCGTATGACCGGCTTCATCTTCTTTACCTTTACCTTTGAAAACTGATCCAGTATATAGTCGATCTCGATCAGATGCTCCAGAGTTCCCTCTGACACTCTTGTAATGAACGCCCTTTCCTGCTTAGAGAGATACTGGTATTTTGCCAGCACGTCTCTGAGCACGATATGGCTGTACTGACCGTTTTCCACCGTTTCCATCAGGACGCCAAGCACGATTTCCCGCTCATTCACTGTTTTAGTCATTCCTTCTTCTTCCTCCTGTCAGGATAAGGAGACGCAGAAGCTGCAGGATCATTGCCGCCGCGCTCGCCACATAAGTGAGAGCAGCCGCCCCCAGCACCTTTTTCACTGAACTCACCTCATCCGGATAGAGCATCCCTGAATTTTCCAGCACTTTTACAGCCCGGCCGGACGCGTTAAACTCCACGGGCAGCGTCACAAGCTGAAAGAGTACTGCCGCAGAGAAAAGCAGGATGCCAAGATTGATAAACAGCGCTGATGTCTGACCGTTCAGGAAAAGCCCCACAATGATCAGAGGCCATGCGGCAAAAGAACCGATATTCGCCACCGGCACCAGCGCTCCGCGAATTGAAAGCGGAGCGTATCCTGTGGCATGCTGTACCGCGTGCCCGCACTCGTGCGCTGCCACTCCGATGGCTGCCACGGACGTTGAGTTATAGACTGTATCCGAAAGCCCCAGCGTCTTTTTCCCCGGATTGTAATGATCCGTCAGATTTCCCGGAATATGGATCACCTGTACGTCATAGATCCCATTTCTACGCAGAATCTGTTCCGCTGCCTCTCTCCCGGTCATCCCGGAATAGCTGCGCACCGTGGAATACCGGGCAAACACCCGGTTCACCCTTGCCGATGCCGCAAGGCAGATGACCGCTCCGATCACTACAAGCATATAAGTCCAGTCATAATAATAAAAAAGCATGATATCAACCTCCAGATCTAGCCAAGCACTGTGCCCGGCTCCATAGCATACCCCCTCAGGAATGCACCTGTCTCCATCCTCTTCTTCCCCGGTATCTGTACCTCATATACTCTCAAAACTCCATCCCCTGTGCTCACTGTAAAATGATCCTTTCCGACCTCAGTCACCGTCCCCGGCCGCACCGCCGAGCCGCTGTCCGACCGCGCGTTCTGTGCCTTCGCCTTCCAGATCTTCATCACCTTCCCGTTCCAGTGGGTATAAGCGCTGGGCCAGGAGTTTAATCCCCTCACCAGCCGTTCGACCTGTACTGCCGAGCTGCTCCAGTCGATATTTCCCATCTCTTTTGTAAGCATCTTCGCATATGCAGTGGGACTCTCTCCCTGCTTTTCAAACACTGCCGTATGATCCTCCAGAGCTTTCAATGTCTCCACACAGAGCTCCGCGCCTGCCTGAGCCAGTTTATCGTGCAGGCTCTCTCCGGTCTCATCCTCGTCGATGGGGATCTCTGTTTTCAGGATCATGTCGCCCGTATCCAGGCCTTCGTCCATCTGCATGGTAGTCACGCCGGTCACGCTCTCCCCATCAATGATGGACCATTGAATCGGCGCCGCGCCCCGATATTTGGGGAGCAGAGAGGCGTGTACATTGATGCATCCATATGGTGTCATCTCGAGGATCTCCTTTGGCAGTATCTGCCCGAATGCAATGACCACCATCACGTCCGCATTGTATTTCCTGAGCTCTTCCACACATTCCGGCTCGCGGATCCTTCTCGGCTGATACACCGGGATCCCATGCCGGAGGGCCGCCTCCTTCACCGGAGGGAACTGCATTTCCTTCCCACGCCCCTTCGGCTTGTCAGGCTGTGTCACCGCCAGACACACTTCATGCCCCGCGCTGATCAGCGCTTCCAGAGTCCCCACGGAAAAATCCGGGGTTCCCATAAATATCACACGCATCGGTCTTACTCCTCCGTTTCTTCCTCTTCATTGTGATCGTATGTTACATCATGAAGCCCGTCCTCTGTCTTATCCACATAGAGCTGTCCGTAGAGATGGTCGATCTCATGACAGAATGCTCTTGCCAGAAGTCCGTCCCCTTCCATTTCAAAAGGCTCCATATCCTGGTTCAGGGCACGCACCTTCACATGCTCCGGGCGTGTGACGATCCCCCATTTCCCGGGTACGCTGAGACAGCCCTCCTCCCCGGTCTGCTCTCCGGATGTCTCTATGATCTCCGGGTTGATCAGCACGATCGGACCCTCTCCGACATCGATCACCACGATCTTCTTAAGTACGCCCACCTGCGGCGCTGCAAGCCCTACTCCGCACTTGTCATACATCGTCTCCAGCATATCCCCGATCAGGATCTTTGTCCGAAGCGTCATCTTTGGCACGTCCTTGCATTTCTTTGTCAGGATCTCATCTCCGATTTCTCTTACCTCTCTGATTGCCATAATTGCCTCCTTTTCTCTATGCCCCGCGCCTGACGCGGAGCTGCTCCTCTCTCCCTGAACTTCGCAAACACACTTTGCGTTACAGTCCTACATGGGATTAAAGTCAAACTGTATCCTCATCTTATCAAAACCAGAATTTATCTCAATATATTTTTCTACCCTGTCCTTGATCCCCACAAGCGCTCCGTAATTTTCTTCCTTGACATAGAGCACTCTTCTGTATACATCTTTGATCTTGTCAATGCCCGGGCTTGCGGGACCGATTACCTCTGCCCCGGTCCGCCCGCGCGCCCGAAGGATGTACTCCTTCAGATAACGGCAGCCTGTTTCCAGAAGCGTCTCATCTTCGCTGGAAACAAAGACCGCCAAAAGATTCTCTGCCGGCGGGTAGCCCATCAGCTCTCTGTACCGGATCTCTTCCTCGTAGAACGCCTCATAATCCTGCGCGGCCGCCGTCACGATGGCATAGTGATCCGGGCTGTATGTCTGGATCACCACCTCGCCGTGACGTTCTCCTCGTCCCGCGCGGCCCGCCGCCTGGGTCAACAGCTGGAACGTCCTTTCTCCGGAGCGGTAATCATCTGTATAGAGAGACATATCCGCGGCCAGGATCCCGACGAGAGTGACATTCGGAAAATCATGTCCCTTCACGATCATCTGTGTTCCTACCAGGATGTCCGCCTCTTCATTTGCAAATGCAGAGAGGATTTTTTCGTGAGCATCCTTCTGCCTTGTGGTATCCATATCCATCCTCAGCACCCTCGCTTCCGGGAAGGATGCCTTCACAATATCCTCGATCTGCTGAGTCCCTGCCCGGAATTCCCCGATATGGGGAGAACCGCACTCCGGACATTCCCTTGCCCTTGGCGCGGAATATCCGCAGTAATGGCACCGCATCCTCCCGTCTCTGTGGACCGAGAGGGAGACATTGCAGTGGGGGCACTTGATCACATGCCCGCACTCCCGGCAGGAAATAAATCCCGAATATCCTCTCCTGTTCAGAAACAGCATGATCTGTTCTTTCTTGTCCAGACGGTCCTGCATCAGTTCTGCCAGCTTCCTGCTCAGGATCGACCGGTTCCCGCCTTTTAATTCTTCCCTCAGATCAACGGTATATACGTCTGCCATCTCCTGCATCCTGGAGCGGTTCTTCATCTCGAAGAGAACATACTCGCCTCCCCTTGCCCTGTACATTGCTTCCATCGAAGGAGTGGCGCTTCCCAGCACCACGCTTGCCCCCTCTGTCTGCGCCCGCTTTATGGCAGTCTCCCTGGCATGATACCTGGGCGTCTGTTCACTTTTATAGGTCGGCTCATGTTCCTCATCGATCACAATCAGTCCCAGGTCCGGAAAAGGGGTAAACAGCGCTGACCTCGGTCCGATCATCACGTCTACCTGGCCGCTGCGGGCACGCATCATCTGATCATACCTCTCTCCCGAGGAAAGCCGGGAATTCATAATAGATACCCTGTCTCCGAACCGCCGGTAAAAACGCATCACAGTCTGATATGTCAGGGCGATCTCCGGGATCAGGACGATCGCCTGCTTCCCCATATCCACCACTGTCCGTATCATCTCCATGTAGACTTCCGTCTTCCCGCTCCCTGTGACCCCGTGTATCAGATAAGTCTGCCGCCGTCCTTCCGTATAATCTTTACGGAAAGCCGCGATGGCGCGCTGCTGTTCCTGTGTATATATAATCTCGCCAGCTTTTGCGTCAGATAGCTTCACAGGATTCCTGTATACCTGCTCTGATTCAACGGCAAGCACCCGCTGTTCCTCAAGAGCCCGTATGACCGGGGCAGTGATATTCAGCTTCTTTGTCACCAGATCGTACTCCAGCACCGGATCGTCCAGAAGAGCTGCCATGAGACGCGCCCTTGCCTTCTGGTTCTTCTCCAGATAATAATGAAGCTGCCGTTCTCCGGTCTCTCTGTCAAGCAGAAGCCTCAGCCTTTTCTTTACCTTGGCATTCTCTTTCTGTTTGATGGGAAGGACTGTCTTGAGAGCCTGGATCATCGTACCGCCGTAATTCTCTTTCATCCATGCGGCAAGGGCGATCAGCTTTGCCTCGATCTCCACCCCGGTCCTGGAAATCTCCAGAATCTCTTTCACCTTAGAGAGATCATAGTCACAGGTCTCCGTAAGACTGGTCACATACCCTTTGATCTGCCGGTTTCCTCTGCCGAACGGCACCAGCACTTCCATGCCCGGCTCCAGCTCATCCTCCATGCTCTCAGGAACACGGTACTGAAAGATCTTATCCAGTTTTTCATGTTGTATGTCTATGATAACATCCGCAAACACTCGATCTTCATCCTTCTTTCAGCTCCTCAAGGACCTCCGCGATCAGGACACGCTCGTCCATGGGATATTTCACGCCCCTGATCTCCTGATAGTCCTCATGCCCTTTTCCCGCCAGCACGATAACATCCCCGGGCTGTCCATGCTGGATCGCATATTTAATCGCTTCCTTGCGGTCGCAGATCTCCACATATTTTCCGTCTGTCCTGCCGATCCCGATCTTGATGTCGTCAATAATTGCCTGGGGCTCCTCAAATCTGGGATTATCTGAAGTAATGATGGTCAAATCGGCAAGGCGTCCTGACACCTCGCCCATCTCATATCTTCTGTCTTTTGAGCGGTTGCCCCCGCATCCGAACAGGCAGACAAGCCGTTTCGGATGATATTCTTTTAATGTGGTCAGAAGGCTTTCCAGACTCATGGCATTGTGAGCGTAATCGATCATCAGAGTGAATTCATCCGACACTTTGATCATCTCTATGCGCCCTTTTACCTTTGCCTTTTTCAGCGCTTCTTTTATTTTCTCCACCGGCACGCCGAAATGCCTGCATACTGCGATCGCTGTCAGTGAATTATAGACGCTGAACGTTCCCGGTATATCGATCTCCACATCAAAATCCATAAGCCCGGCGACATGGTATGCCACACCCAGATATCCGGGTCTGGACACGAGCTGTACATCCTCCGCCCGCAGGTCTGCATCCCCGGAAAAACCGAATGTTTCTACCCGGCACGTGGCATTTTTGAATATATCGCGGAAATATTCGTCATCCACATTTGCAATGCCAAGCCTGCACTGCTGAAACAGCATTGCCTTGCACCGTTTGTAATCCTCGAAATCTTTGTGTTCATTTGGTCCGATATGATCCCTGCCCAGATTCGTAAAGATACCGATCTCAAACGGAATGCCCGCTGTCCGGTGGAGCATCAGCCCCTGGGAGGACACTTCCATGACAACGCTGTCGCAGCCTTCCTCCACCATCCGGGCAAAATACTGGTGAATAGTAAATGATTCCGGCGTGGTATTCGCCGCCGGGATCTTCTCATCCCCTATGATCGCCTCGATGGTTCCGATCAGCCCTACCTTGTGTCCCACGCCTTCCAGAATGGAACGTATCATATAGGTCGTCGTAGTTTTTCCCTTTGTCCCGGTAATGCCGATAATCTTAAGTTTCTCCGCCGGATATCCGAAATATGCCGCTGACATGAGCGCCAGCGCATATCTTGTATCCGGGACACGGATGACAGTTACATTATCCGGCACTTCCACTTCCTTCTCCACAATGACTGCAGCCGCTCCCTTTGCTGACACATCCGCCGCAAACTTATGTCCGTCAGACACTGCCCCGCTGATGCAGACGAAAACACTTCCTTTCTCGACCTTTCGCGAATCATTGACAAGAGTTGTGACCTCGGTTTCGTCATTTCCCTGCACCACATCGTATTCCAAACGCTCTAGAAGTTTATTTAATTTCATGTCGGATGCCTCCTGATCTTTTCATGGATAAATATTCTTATCATTTTATTATATCATACAGTACATACTAGAATAACACAAACTCTGTTGTGATGCAAAGATATGATCCGGATCCGGAAGTGCTTCATGTAGACAAAGGGCTGAATATGCTTTATAATTGAAAAATATCTATGCAGCTCCGGCGATATCAGTCCTGCTTTTCACTCTCACACCGGAGGGCATCATTTCATCAACAGCGCTGTGAAAAGCGCTGACAGAAAGAGAGGAAAATATTTTGTTTGCAGAAATCATCAACACGATCAGCAATCTTCTTTACAGCTACATACTGATCATTCTTCTTCTGGGAGCGGGTATATGGTTTTCCATCCGCACACGATTCGTCCAGTTCCGTATGTTTATCGAATCACTTCGCGTTGTGGCCCAGCCGGGGAGCGACAAGAACGGGCTTTCTTCCTTCCAGGCTCTCATGGTATCCACTGCCTCCAGAGTAGGGACCGGAAATATCGCCGGTATTTCTACCGCAATCTGCCTTGGCGGCCCGGGAGCTGTATTCTGGATGTGGCTGACAGCCCTGCTTGGAAGCGCGTCCGCATTTATTGAAAGCACTTTGGCTCAGATTTACAAACACAAGGCAGAAGATGGGAGTTCATATGGCGGTCCCGCCTATTATATCCAGGCAGCGCTCAAAAAACACTGGATCGGCGTACTGTTCGCTGTCATGCTCATCCTTACTTATATGGGCGGGTTTAATCTTGTAGCTTCCTTTAATATTGCGGATTCTTTCCGGGCATACAGCTTCTTTGATCCCAAAAGCACTCCTCTGGCAGTGGGTGTTATCCTGGCTCTCATTTTTGCTGCGGCTATTTTTGGGGGAAGCAGGCAGATTTCAAAGATCACCGGCGTCCTTGTTCCTGTGATGGGAATCTTCTATCTTGCTGTCTCTCTCTTTATCATTGTCACTCATTATCAGTTTATCCCTCAGATGTTCGGGGATATTTTCGGAAATGCCTTTGACCTCCGCGCAATTTTCGGCGGTTTTGCAGGCTCCTGTGTTATGCATGGAATCAAGCGAGGGCTCTTTTCCAACGAAGCCGGAGTTGGTTCCGCGCCCAATGCCGCTGCCAGCGCGGCTGTCTCCCATCCGGTGAAGCAGGGGCTGGTGCAGATGCTCTCGGTCTTTATCGACACCATCCTGATCTGTTCTGCGACCGCTTTTATGCTTCTGTGCTCCGGCGTGGCACCGAGCGCTGATCTGGCAGGGATGCCCTGGGTACAGTCCGCTGCCTCTCATTCCCTCGGCGGATTCGGCACCATATTCATTACTATCGCACTCTGCCTATTCGCATTCACCACACTGATCGGCAATTTTTACTATGCGGAAATGGGTCTGAAATTCCTCTGCGGCAGGAAGCCCGGCAGACTGCTGATCAATGGCTTTCGAATCGCAGCCGCATTGATTGTATTGGTCGGAGCGACTATGGAGTTCGGTCTTGTCTGGAATATGGCAGATGTGCTCATGGGACTGATGGCGCTCATCAATCTGCCTGTCATCCTCATCCTGGGAGGTCCGGCGATCCGCGCCATGCAAGATTATGTGAAGCAGAAAAAAGAAGGGAAAGATCCCGTGTTTAAGGCAAGGGATATAGAGCTCAAAGATAAGACAGACTTTTGGAATTAAATCTGGATTTGTGTGTGAGGACGAGAGGCGGAAAAACGTCCGAAAACTGCTGAGCAAATGTGTCTAGGACGTATTCAGCGCGGAGGTATGGCTGGCATCGGCTCCGCTCCATGAGGCAGGAAAAACTACGAGATCAGGGAACACGCTAAAAACAGGGATTGGAAGAGGGCAACTCAGCTTCGCCTCAGACAATCCCTCTTCCAATCCCAACGCATGTCCCCTGATTTCTACTTTTTCCAAGCCTCATTCCGAAGTCGCCTCAACCACCCACACCTCCGCGCTGAAGCGCTTTCGAAAAGATGCTCAGCGGTTTTCTACGTTCATTCGACCGGAAGTCCGCACAGCCAAATGCAGGATTTCGAAAGAGGGGTGAACGGGGATCTTTATCGGCGAAACAGAATCTTTTCCCAGCCGGGAAATTATTAATGTCTTCCTGCAGAAAGAAAGTTACGACTCGCCAAAGAAGTTCCCATTTCGCCCTCCCTTCGAAATCCTGCATTTGTCGGGGTTCCCTCCGGCTTGAGTAAAACCAGAAAACAGCGAAGCGCCTTTTCGAAAACCTTTCAGAGCGTGTGTGGGGGTGACTGAGGTGACTTCGGAATGAGGCTTGGACAAAGTAGAAATCCGGGACTATGCGTTGAAATCAGCAGGGGGATTGTCTGAGACGAAGGCGAGTTGCCCCCTGCTGATTTCTGCTTTTAGCATAGTTCCGGATTTCGTAGTTTGTCCTGCCTCATGGAGCGGAGCCGAAGCCACCCCCCCCACACACGCTCTGAATACGTCTTCAATATATTGCTTCGGTGTTTTCGTCCTATTTACTCAATCCATGGCTCCCCGACAAATCCAGATTTTCCTACCAGAGCTCTTTATAGATCCGCACTACATCTACTTTACTGGGTACTCTCGGATTTGTCGCGGTGCACGCGTCCTCAAGCGCGGCATCCGCCATATGGTCGATCGCCTTGAAGTATTCATCCTCGGAGATCGTTCCCATCTGAGAGATAGACAGCGGGATATCCATTTCTTTTAGCATAAACTGTACCCAGTTCACAAGGGATCTCACTGTCATGATCTTATTGTAGCTGCTCAGCCCCAGGATGCGCGCCACTGTTGAGTAGCGCTTCACTGCCGGGAGATATTCTGAACGGCTCTTGCTGTGCTTATTGATATCGCTGTTGAACTCAATGATATGGGGCAGAAGCATCGCATTCGCACGTCCGTGCGGGATGTGGAATGTCGCTCCGAGCTGATGCGCCATGCCATGGTTCAGCCCCAGTGATGCACAGTTAAATGCAAGTCCTGCCAGACAGGATGCAGAGTGCATCTTCTGGCGCGCGTGAGTATCATTCCCGTCAAGATACGCTCTCAGGAGGAATACTCCGCATATCTCGATCGCCTTTTCTGCAAGGGCAGTCGAGAAATCATTTCTGTTTGTACTGACACAGGCCTCCAGAGCGTGTGTGAATACATCCATTCCCGTATCCGCCGTAACTGACGGCGGAACGCTCTTTACCAGCTCAGCATCCAGGATCGCCTCATCCGGCATCATCTCTTTGGATACGAGGGGATACTTTACCTGCTCGGCCGGGTCCGTTACGACTGCAAAAGAGGTTACCTCTGATCCGGTTCCGCTCGTAGTTGGAATTGCGATCAGACCTACATCTGTGTAATGGTCTACCCTCAAAGCAAACTCACGGATCGATTTGGATGAATCGATCGCGGATCCGCCCCCGACCGCTACGATCGCGTCCGGACGGTATTCGAGCATCTTCCTGACCCCTTCGCTGATCTTCTCAATCGGCGGATCCGGCACAACGTCCTTAAAGATCTCGAACTCCTTGTTTCCTCTCCGAAGAGGCTCTGTCACAAGCTCGATCATCTCGCCCTGAGCAATGAACGGGTCCGTCACGACCAGCACCTTCTGATAAGGGATCTCTGACAGACGGTCCAGCGCCTGATCCCCAAAGAATATTTTTGTCTTAATATCAAAGCTCTTCATAGCTGTCCTCTCTATTCAGAATAAATGCATTTTATTCCCGACTCTTGAAATGTCCTGAACCATTTTTCCTCCGGCTTCTCATCTGTGATTACCATCGTAAGATCATCCAGAGGCGCTATATTGGTAAATGCTGTTTTGTCAAATTTACTGCTGTCGACCGCCAGGATCTTTTCTGTCGCCGCGGCCAGCATCGTTGCCTTATTATTCGCATGAAGCTCATCCGAATCTGTTATTCCGGCATCAACATCGATTCCTTTACACGATATGATCGCCTTATCTACATGATAAGAACGGATCATCTTATCTGTCTGAGGTCCGACAAGAGCAAAAGATCCCTCTCGGGACGCCCCTCCTGTTGACAGAATCGTCCAATCCTGAGCGTCAAACAGCTCAATAATGATCTCGATGGAATTTGTAATGACAGTAAGGTTCTTTTTGCCTTTTTCCAGCAGTGCCTTTGCAATGTACACCGCTGTGGAACTGGCGTCCAGCATAATGCTGTCCCCGTCCTTTACGACCCTGCTCACCAGATCCGCAATATGCTGTTTCCCCACAATATTGCGGTTCTTTCTGATATTGAACGGCAGTTCGATATTGACATTTTCATTAATGACAGCGCCGCCATAGCTCTTGATGGCGTAACCGTCATTTACCAGCTTCTCAAGGTCTCTTCGGATCGTCTCCTCCGAAACGTCATATAACTGACTCAGTTCACTTACAACAACTCTTCTGTCGGTCTGCAGTTTTTCCAGGATTTCATTTCGTCTCTCTATCGCAAGCATCTCACTGCCTCCTGTTTATGCCAAAACAGACTCTCCGGCTGCTCTGCTCAATTTCCGGCAGTTTCATTATGCCGCTGTGATGCAGGGATAAGCAGGGGAGAGCCTGTATGTCTCGTAGCATATTATAAAATTGCATCGCGAATCTGGGCATCCGGATGAGCGATAACTGAAGAGTCGAGGAACATTCCCCTGTCCTTCACAGCTTCCTTTGCCCGCTCGATCGCTGCTTCCACAGCAGCTACTTCTCCTGTCAGGAGCATGTATGATTTTCCGCACATACCTCTAGCGATTCGCAGCTCGATCAGATCTACAATAGCTGTCTTTGCCGCCTCATCTGCCGCCACGATAATGGACGCCGCATCATATGTCTCAAAGATGCCCAGCGCGGAAACGTCTTCGATCTGTGCTGCTCCGTAGATCGCCGGAAAAATAGATTCATGCGGGTTTCCGAGTACAAAACTGCCGATCAGATGGAAGCCGTGCAGCTCTCTGGCATTGTCTACCGCTGCTTTTACGGCACTCAAGTCACCTGTAATGATCGCAATATATTTACCCGGACATACTGTCTGAGCTTCAATTATGCTGACTTCAGAGGTCTTTACCATGGCGTCCACCGCGGTAATACCTGCTGAAACAGTCTTATATTCTACCATTCCAATTGCCTTACTCATTGCCTGCACGTCCTTCCTAAGTTTCTATGGTCACATATTTATCATTTACTTCTGTCACTGTACCAGTAACTGATGCATGAATCCCCACGCTCAGTCCCTTAGCCGGTTCAGCGATCATCTGTCCCTTTGTCACCTTGTCGCCTTCTTTTACGACAGCAGACGCAGGCGCTCCGATATGCTGGCTCAACATGATCCGTACTCTTTTAACCGGTACCTCTGATTCATCCAGAGGCGCCTCTTTGTTGTACTTTGTCAGGTCAAGTCTTGCCATCAGCCGCTCCATCGGGACTTTCCTGTATTCTCTCTCCGGCCCTACCGGCTTTGCCTCCACCTGCGGAGGACGGATGCCGTTCGCCCTTAAACCTGCCTTGTACTCTGCCATAAGGCTTCTGGGTGAAAGACCCTGGAAACAGGAATACAGTTCACAGACGCCACAGGATGAGCAGAACATCGTATTTACAAAGATGTTTGGCTCCTGAATATCCTTGCATGTGGCTGCAAGCATGAACTTGTTTGGCTCGATCGGATGCCCGAGCATATGTCTCGGACAGAGATCTGTACACATTGAACACTGACAGCAGCAAGCCGCCGCCCGTTTCATGTCAATGGAATTTTTCTTTAATTTCTTCTGTATGATATAATGGTTCTCCGGCAGTACGAGGATCGCATTCGTTGTCTTTGTGACAGGCTGCGCTCCCGTGCCGATGCTTCCCATCATCGGTCCGCCCACGAAATATACCGGATTCGGCGTCGTCACATGTCCTGCCAGTGCAACCACCTCGTCCAGCGGCGTACCGATCGGTACTCGTACGGTTACCGGATGTTCAACTTCTGCTACGACAGATACCAGTTTGTCTTCTACCGGTGTCTTCTCATTCAGCGCTCTGTATACATTGTATACGGTTTCCACATTGAATACCGCAACTCCGCTTTCGATCGGAAGCCCGCCCGGGCGGACTACCTTTCCGGTTACTTCATAGATCAGTACGACTTCATCACCTGCCGGATACACTTCGTCCAGCAGCCCCAGCCTCACTTCCGGATATTTGCCGATCACGGCATCCACTGCCTCAATCGTCTTCTTATAGGCTTTCTTGATGCCAATGATAACTTCCTTAGCACCGACTGCCTCGCCGATCATATGGAATGTATCAATGATCTCTTTCGCATATTTTTCAAGCAGCTGCCTGTGCAGTCTCAAAAGCGGTTCGCACTCTGCACAGTTCAGGATGATCGTATCCGCACGTTCATCAAGCTTGGCATATGTAGGAAATCCCGCACCACCTGCACCAACGATACCGTTCTGCTGCAATATGCTGCTCAATTCTTTCATATCCATAATTCCACTACTCCAGTCCTGATCCATCGTCAATAATTCCTACGATCGCCGCATCCACAGGCGAGTCAGGCATTCCGCTGCCGATCCTTGCCGCGCTGCCCTGAGCAACTAGCACATACTCGCCGATGCCCGCGCCGATCTTATCGATCGCGATGAGCTGTTTCGCGCCGGAATGCATATGCTCCAGAACGTCTACGATCATGAATTTATTGCCGATCAAATTTTCACATTTGCGTGTTGAAACAACACTTCCAACAACCTTCCCTATCAGCATGATATTATCCTCACCGTGTCACCGGTCGCAATCTTTGCAGCGTTTGCCTCATCTGTATCGATGTGCATTTCAAGGGTAAAGCTGTCATCCACGCGGATTTTCACATGGTTGAAGATTGTTCCTCTCTCATTATCTGCCTTCACGGAGACAATATCACCGTCATGCACGCCCGCCGCCATAGCATCCTTCGGGGACATATGTATATGGCGCATTGCGATGATGCATCCCTCGTTCAGGTAGATCGCGCCTTTCGGTCCTACGACCGCGATCGGTGCGCTTCCTTCAATTTTACCGGATTCTCTGATCGGAGCGTTCACTCCGAGACGGATCGCATCTGTGGCAGATACCTCAACCTGTGTCTGCTTTCTCACAGGCCCGAGCACCCGCACATTTTCGATCGCCCTGAGCTTTAGGCCAACAATGGTCACTGTCTCATTCGCCGCGAACTGCCCGCCCATAAGACCTTTTTTTCTGGTCAGATGATATCCTTCACCGAACAATGCTTCCACATGTTCCTGGCTAAGATGGATATGTCTTGCGGACACTCCGATCGGCACCATATATCCCGCCCCTTCAGAGGATTTCTGCTTTTCAACTGCTTCCAGGACCAGTTTTGTAATTAACGCTACATTACTGTTATCCATATCTTAATTCTCCTCCAAAAACGGATCTGCATCATCCGTTTTTCTCATATGCAGGAAACAGCCTGTTTCTGCGGGCTGTTTCCTGCGGGGTCTGTCAATAATTACTGTGATTATTTCAGGACCGGAAGAATCTTCTCCACATCATTGTGCGGTCTCGGGATTACATGTGTAGCTACAAGCTCGCCGAGTCTTCCTGCTGCCTCTGCTCCGGACTCAACTGCAGATTTCACAGCGCCTACGTCGCCGCGTACCATTACTGTTACGAGTCCGCTTCCGATCTTCTCTGTTCCTACAAGAACTACGTTAGCAGCCTTTAACATTGTATCTGCTGCCTCGATTGATGCTACCAGACCTCTTGTTTCCACCATTCCTAATGCTTCCTGTGACATTCTTCTTTCCTCCTTCTGAATCGTTGGTTGCTCCTGAACCGTTGTTTCTGCCTTCTGCGCCGTCTTTCTCACTCTTCGTACAGTTTTTGCCGGCGCCTTGGCTGTTGTTGTTTTCTTTTCCTCTGCCATTTCAAACTGCCTCCTAACTTATCCTGTTTGCACTGTCATTAACGATCTTGAGTATCTCCTCATGAGGGCTCGGGATCACAACCTTGCAGACAGGTTCTTTGATTCCGTTCGCTGCGGCAGCTTCAATGGCCTGCTTGACAGCGGATACGTCGCCGCGGATGATGATCGTGACCAGTCGTCCGCCCAGTTTTTTCTCCCATGTGACAAGCTGCACTTCCGCGGTCTTGCACATGATATCAATGGCAACTACCGCTGCCGTTACACTCGGGATTTCAAAGAATCCATACGCTTTACCCATGAGACTGCTCCTTTACTGTGATCTGAAGACTTTCCTCATTCACTGTGATTAGATCGCCGGAAGGATCTTCTCCACATCGTTGTGCGGTCTCGGGATTACATGTGTAGCTACAAGCTCGCCGAGTCTTCCTGCTGCGTCAGCGCCTGTCTCAACTGCAGCTTTAACAGCTCCCACATCTCCGCGTACCATTACTGTTACGAGTCCGCTTCCGATCTTCTCTGTTCCGACCAGTGTTACCTCAGCTGCCTTTGTCATTGCATCTGCAGCCTCGATCGCTGCTGTAAGTCCTCTTGTTTCAACCATTCCTAATGCCTGCTGTGCCATTGCCATTGTTCATTTCCTCCTAAATCTCTTCAATATCTTTTTCGTTGATGATATGTGGTTCACCTTTGTCCAATCCGGTGATCTTCAGCATTTTTTCCGTATCCTCTGTCGGTCTTGCGATCTCATATTCGTTTACAACGCCTGCAAGTTCCTCAGCTCTAGCCTTTGCCGCCTCAAGCGCTGCCGTGACATCGGATACGCTTCCGCGGAATTTGATCATGACAATCAGTGGTACGGGTAATTCATCTGCATTCGCCGGTTTGTTTTTGTCGAACTTTTCGAGCCATACATTTCCTGCCTTACAGCCGGCGTCAGCCGCCGCAAACGCTGTGGCGAGCCCGAAAACCTCCAACATGCCTACTGCATCTCCCATAATGATTCACCTATTTATTAACGATAGCGATCTTAAGGCCTTTCTGTGCAAGGTTTGTCTGGTGGGCCTCGTTGATCTCCTCAAGCGGGAACTCATGTGTGATCAGATCATCCATCGGAAGTCCGATCGCTTTTGCTCTCTTCAGGAAATCAAATGTGGTCGCGTAATCTCTCAGTGTGTATACCCAGGAGCCGACCAGTGTGATCTCTTTGGAGCAGAGGTCAAAGTGCGGATTGATCGTAGCGTCGCCGCCGTTGATGAAGAATCCGAGTTCGCATAAGCCGCCGCCGTTGCGGATGAACTTGTAGATATTTGAGTGTGCCACCGGTGATCCTGTACACTGAAAAGCAAAATCTGCAAGATGTCCGCCAAGGGCTTCTTTCACTGCTCCCGAAAGAGCGTCGATTCCTTTGTACTCCATAAAGTTTACAGACTTGTCAGCACCCATCTTCTTAGCGAAGTCAAGTCTCTGCTGATTTCCGTCTACTGCAACGATGTTCTCGATACCCATTGTGCGGAGAACCGCGATGCAGATCAGACCGATCGGTCCGCATCCCTGTACGACAACTCTGCTGTTGAATCTTAAGATTCCTGTTGTCTTTGCTCTCTCAACCGCATGTACGAGGACCGCGCATGGTTCGATGAGGATACGGGATTTCAGATCCAGGTCGCTTACATTAAATACGGATGAGCCTTCACGGATGAAGATGTAATCTGAGAACCATCCGTTCAGGTGGATGTCGTCATCCGGAAGAAGTCCGTATACATCAGCGCCGCCGATGTTCTTTTTATTCAGATCAAACATCTCAATATCCGGATCATCCTTAAAGATCATACATGTAACGACTTTGTCACCAACCTTCAGCGGTTTGCCCGCGCTGTCAGTCTTTACGTTCTTTCCCATCTTAACGATCTCGCCGGTTCCCTCGTGTCCGAGCGCTACCGGGATCAGTCCGAACGGATCTTTCTTAAACTCATGGGCATCTGTTCCGCAGATACCGCATCCCTCTACTTTAACGAGGATGTCACCGTCTCCCACTTCCGGGATCGGGAACTCTTTCACATCATAATGCTCAAGTGATGTCAGCATCGCAACATGCGCTGTTTTCGGGATCGCCTGGCTTGCGGCCGGCTGAGCGGACTGTGAAGGGATCTTCTGGTCCAGCATGCTCTCCAGCACCTGTTTTACGACGGCTTCCACATTAGCGGAATTCATTTCCATGTTGTCTACCTCCTATTTCTGTTGTTCCTTCTTTTCGCCATGCACAGCTCGATTCCGCTCTGCTTCATCTCGCTGATGGCGTGCGCCATATGCTTCCGTTGCATTCCGGCGGTTTTCGCCGTGCCAGCTCGATTCCGCTCCGCTTCATCTCGCTGATGGCGTGCGCCATATGCTTCCGCCGTGAAAAATATGTACCTGCAGGCGAGCCTGCGTACATATTTTCACGCCGCAAGCGCACGGCTTATCGTATACACAGGCTGTCAGTCATCACGCAGCGTCTCCTCTTTGTGAATGTGCTGGCGCTTGTAAGGCCTTCGCCTGTCCTGCTGGCGATCGTAAATGTACAGAAGCCTTCTCCTCCGAATCCGAGCGCCGCGTAGGACGGACCGTTCTTAACGAGGATCGCTGTGTCGATCGCTTTCGCATATTTTGTAATATTATCTACATTCTTGGAATGGATGTGCGCGGAGTGCCGGTTGCCGTGCTCAAGCCATACAGCCTGTTCTACCGCATCATCGAAGTCCTTTGCTCTCACAACGCCGAGGATCGGCATCATGAGCTCCGTAGTGATCAGCGGGTGCTCCTTCGGACCTTCAAATGTAATACATCTGATATTGTCCGGCACTGTCACGCCGATCATTCCCAGAAGAGTTTTCGCGTCGCGTCCCACACACTTTCTGTTCAGATTTCCGTCCTTGAGGACTACCGCTGTAAGAGCGTCCTGCTCTTCCTTGGATGCAAGATAGCAGCCCTGCTCGTTGATCATGTAATTCATCAGTTCGTCAACTATGGAATCCACTGCCACGATCTCTTTCTCTGCGATACACGGGAGGTTGTTGTCAAAAGTACATCCGTTTACAATGTCCTCTGCCGCCTTTCTCAGATCCGCCGTCTCGTCTACCAGTGCCGGCGGATTGCCCGCGCCTGCTCCGATCCCTCTGCGCCCTGAGGAGAGTACCGCTGTCACGACCCCCGGACCGCCGGTCGCCGCGATAAGCTGGATCGCTTTATGTTTCATCATGATATTACTTGTCTCAAGCGTCGGATGCTCTACCGTGCATGCGATGTTGTCCGGGCCGCCCGCCTCTACGGACGCCTCGTTCAAGAGATTGACCGCATAGATCGAAGTCTTGATCGCTGCCGGATGAGGGTTGAACACGACTGTGTTCCCGCCCGCAAACATTCCGATCGTGTTGCACAGGACCGTCTCGCTCGGGTTCGTGCACGGCGTAATCGCGCCGATAACACCGAACGGTCCCATCTCAATGAGGGTAAGACCTCTGTCCCCTGACCACGCTGTCGTTGTGATATCCTCTGTTCCCGGAGTCTTCTCTGCAACAAGCTGGTGCTTCAGGATCTTATGACCGACATTTCCCATGCCAGTCTCCTGCACACCCATGCGCGCGAGGATCTCTGCATTCTCCAGAATCTTTTTACGTATATTGGAGATCACCTTTTCTCTGTGGTCCAAAGACATTCTTGCAACGATTTTCTGTGACTTCTTTGCCGCCTCGATCGCTTCGTTCATATCCGAGAACACGCCTCTGTTTCCGGATACATCTGCAGCGATCTGCATCTTTGCCACAACCTCCTGCACAATGTCCTGAACCATCTGTTCATTTACAGACACTCTAATACCTCCTTAAAGACTGACTTCCCATAAGCCGCGATGGCAGTATCTTCTGCCGCTGATCCGCCGCTCACTCCGAGCGCCCCGACAATGTGTCCGTCAGCTTCCAGCACTTCTCCGCCGCCGAAAATTACGATCTTTCCATTATTCGTAAACTGAATCCCATAGAGATCCTGTCCGGGCTGGCTTAACGCTGCAAGCTGCGCGGTGGACATCTTGAGGCTCGCGGAAGTATAGGTCTTGTTAATTGCAATGTCAAAGCTTGCTATGTACGCATCGTCCATACACTGGACGGATACGGGTCTGCCGGCCTTGTCCGAGACAGCGACCACGACATTGACGCCCATCTCGGCTGCCTTTGCCTTAACTCTCTCGATCAGGGCATTGGCAAGCGCCAGAGTCATCACATGCTTTTTACATTTACAGACATGTTTTTTCTCCTGAGCGGGAGCTGCATCCTTCATCTGATTCAGCACAGCTCTCACTGCATTGGTGATGTCCTGTTCGTTCATAGCTCTGCCTCACTTCGTTATATTACATTCCCAGCTGCTCCATTACCTTCTTTGTGATGGATGCGATCAGATCAGCGTCTGTGCTCTCCGCTGCTGCCGCGCCTACTGTCTTGCTGCTGCAGCTTCCGCCGCATGTATGGCAGCTAGGTTTGCCTGCTTTTGCGTTCGGGCAGAGGTTTGCCGGATGTTTGCCCGGGAGTC
Organism: uncultured Mediterraneibacter sp.; assembly: GCA_944377705.1. Taxonomy (GTDB): domain Bacteria; phylum Bacillota; class Clostridia; order Lachnospirales; family Lachnospiraceae; genus Mediterraneibacter. Next base: position 21,696 of record CALWFS010000008.1, read on the forward strand.
CCATCTGTCTTCTGATCTCGTACAGTCTCTCAACCTGCTCTTTGCTGAACTCCTGCGGTCCGCCGATCTGCATTGTCTGCCATAACAGACGAGCGTAGAACTCTACGGACTCCATCTTGTGATAAGCAGCGAGAAGACTGTCAGAATATGTCAATGCTCCGTGATTCTCGAGGAGAACTGCATCGAAATGCTGCAGGAGCGGCTCAACTGCATCCGGGATCTCCATTGTGGAAGGAGTTCCGTACGGAGCGATCGGCACGCATCCAAGCGCGATAACCGCCTCCGGCATGATCGGCTGCGTCAGCGGGATGCCCGCGATAGCAAATGTGGTAGCATACAGCGGATGAGCATGTACAACAGCGTTTACATCCGGTCTCTTCTGATATACACGCATGTGCATTTTGATCTCAGAAGAAGGTCTGAAGCCTTTATTTGCCTGAAGGACGTTTCCGTTTTCATCAACCTTGCAGATATACTCCGGTGTCATAAAGCCTTTGCTGACCCCTGTCGGTGTGCATAAGAACTCATGATCGTTAAGCTTTACGGAAAAGTTACCGTCATTTGCAGCAACCATTCCGCGGTTGTATACGCGCTTACCGATTTCACACATTTCTTTTTTGATTTCGTATTCGTTTTGCATCTTTTCTCCTCCTTGGATTCTACAAAACATTTTGTTTTG
>CALWFS010000009.1 GCA_944377705.1 uncultured Mediterraneibacter sp.
AACGGCGGCGAACAAGGGTTACCTTACACCGGCGACAGCGATGGATGTGGAGTACAAAGGACAGAAATATCACTTTGACAGCAACATTTACGCGAACCGTGTATTTGACAGCCACGGCGTGGCGGATCCGAGCGTGGAGATCCAGTTCGGACCGAACATCAAAGACTGGCCGGAGATGTCCGCTCTGCCGGAGAATCTGATCGTGAAAGTCGTATCCGAGATCCACGATCCGGTCACAACAACGGACGAGCTCATCCCGTCAGGAGAGACATCATCCTACCGGTCCAACCCGCTTGGACTTGCTGAGTTCGCGCTCTCCAGAAAAGATCCGGCATATGTGGGACGCGCGAAAGAAGTACAGAAAGCGCAGAAAGCCATTGAGGCAGGCACATGCCCTCTTGACGCGCTTGAAGAGCTGAAGCCGGTGATGGAGACGATCCAGAAGACTTATCCGGAAGTCGGCGAGGGAAATATCGGAGTAGGCAGTACGATCTTCGCTGTAAAGCCAGGCGACGGCTCCGCCCGCGAGCAGGCAGCTTCCTGTCAGAAGGTCCTGGGCGGCTGGGCGAATATCGCCATCGAGTATGCAACAAAGCGCTACCGCTCCAACCTGATCAACTGGGGAATGCTTCCGTTCCTCACAGACGCTGACCATGAGCATCTTCCGTTTAAGAACGGAGACTATATCTTCGTGCCGGATGTAAGGAAGGCTGTGGAAGAAAAGGCAGACGTGATCAAGGCTTATGTAGTGGGAGATGATCTGAAGGAGATCAGTCTCAGACTAGGCGACCTGACCGATGCGGAGAGACAGATCATACTGGATGGATGTCTCATCAACTACTACAAATCAACAATGTAAAATCTGGATTTGTGTGTGGACGGACGGTCTGAAAAGGTCCGAAAACCGCGGAGTATTTTAAAGACGTATTCGCGGCGGGCGGGGATATGGCTCAGGTTCCGGCTCCGTAATCTGGGAAAGACGTAAAAGGAATGGAATGTGGCTAAAGACAATTTCAAAGCGGACGATTCGCTAACGCTCAGGCATCCGCTTTGAAATTAACGCCACACCCCATTCCTTTAAGTCTTTCCAGCAGATTACTCCAAGTCACTGTCGCCATATCCCCGCCCGCCGCAAAAGGCCCTTGAAATAGGGGCGGTTTTCTACGTTCATCCGACCGGAAGTCCCTACAGACAAATCCAAATTTTCTTCTTCCTTTTATCAGAGTAACGTGCTATAATGTCATAGACTGCGTTAAGAAGTCGTTAAATTTACTAAAAGCTAAGAAAGGAATGAAAAACATCATGGACAACAAGAATGAGTTCAAACCGTATATACCGGCCGATAAGATCGTTCCGGAGTTTACGGTCACATCCATCGTGATTGGTATCGTCCTTGCAGTTGTATTCGGTGCGGCGAATGCATACCTGGGTCTTCTCGTTGGTATGACGATTTCCGCCTCTATTCCGGCGGCAGTTATTTCAATGGGTATTATTCGTGTGATCCTTCGCAGGGATTCCATTCTCGAAAACAACCTGGTGCAGACGATCGGTTCAGCCGGCGAGTCTCTGGCAGCAGGTGCTATTTTTACACTGCCGGCTTTGTTCCTCTGGGCAGAGGAAGGCAAGATTGAGTTTCCAAGCCTTGTGACGATCTTCCTGATCGCACTGTTCGGCGGTCTCCTTGGAGTCTGCTTTATGGTACCGCTCCGCCAGGCGCTGATCGTTGAGGAGCACGGAACACTTCCGTTCCCGGAGGGAACTGCATGTGCAGAGGTTCTTCTTGCAGGAGAGGAAGGCGGAAGCAAAGCGGGATCTGTGTTTACAGGTCTTGGTATTGCGGCATTATACAAATTTGTTGCAGACGGACTGAAATTATTCCCGAGTGAGATCGGATATGCGTTCAAGAGTTATGCAGGCTCTCAGATCGGTATCCAGGTGCTCCCGTCACTTGCAGGCGTGGGATTCATCTGCGGACCAAAGATCGCCAGCTACATGCTGGCCGGCGGTACTCTGAGCTGGTTTGTGCTCATGCCGGCGATCGCGCTGTTTGGTGGGGATGCGACGATCTATCCGGGAACAGATCCGATTTCAGAAATGCTTGCAGTGGACGGGCCGTCCGCTCTGTGGAGCAACTATATTAAATATATCGGTGCCGGAGCCGTTGCAGCCGGTGGTATGATCAGCCTGATCAAGACATTCCCGCTGATCGTCCGTACATTTAAGCAGGCAATGGCGAGCATGAGCAAGAAGCACGCGCAGAAGAACGCACTGCGTACACAGCAGGATCTTCCGATGCCGTTCCTTCTCGTGATCATCCTGGCTATCGTAGTCCTGATCTGGCTGATCCCGACATTCCCGGTCAACCCGGTAGGATCTCTGATCATCGTGATCTTCGGATTCTTCTTTGCATCCGTATCCTCACGTATGGTCGGCCTGATCGGATCTTCCAATAACCCGGTATCAGGTATGGCTATCGCTACACTGATCATTGCCACACTGCTCCTGAAAGTTACAGGAACAGACGGAACAACAGGTATGGTAGGCGCCATCGCCATTGGTGGAGTTATCTGTATCATTGCTGCGATCGCAGGTGATACTTCTCAGGACCTGAAGACTGGTTTCATTGTCGGAGCGACCCCGAAGAAACAGCAGATCGGTGAGATGCTCGGTGTTGTAGTATCAGCAGCTGCGGTTGGTTTTGTACTCTATCTTCTGAACGAGGCATGGGGATACGGAACAACAGAGCTTCCGGCAGCGCAGGCAACAATGATGAAGATGCTCGTTGAGGGTATCATGAATGCTGAGCTTCCGTGGGCGCTGATCTTTATCGGTGTATTTATTGCGATCGTTGCCGAGATCCTGAAGGTTCCGGTAATGCCGTTCGCAGTTGGTATGTACCTGCCGTTCAGCTTGAGCGCTGGTATCATGGCAGGCGGTATCGTCCGTTTCATTGTTGAGAAGATCAAAGGTACGGATGAAGAGAAGAAGGAACGCGCAGACCGCGGTGTGCTTTTCACTTCCGGTCTGATTGCCGGAGAAGGTATCATGGGTATTGTGCTTGCCATACTTGCGGTTGTGAAAGTGGATTCTGTAATCAATCTGAGCGCAAGATTTAATTTCACTACTCCGCAGTTTGTAAGCCTGATTGTCTTTGTACTTCTTCTGGTATACCTGTTCAGAAAGTGTATGAAGAAATCCAAATAATCCAGAGATTACTGAGTGATTGTCCGGCATGCGGCATGGCTGCTGTCGGCGGGGAAACAGCCTGCATCTTGCGGGCTGTTTCTTTCTGTGTTATGATGCTTTTTAGCCGGATAACGGCTGCTTGTAAAAACAGGTTATTTGTTTAGAAAACGAGAGGAAGCCTCTGAATTATGAGTAAGAAGATTTCTAAAAATTATCTGGATTATATTCCGGTAAAAAATCCGGAAGTAGAGTACGAGACGGCTGAGAACGGCCGCGTGACGGTGTTTATTGAGTGGAAAGGCTTCTATCACCGGATCGCCCAGAAATTTTTTCACCGTCCCAGGGTCAGCGATATCAAGATGGATGAGCTGGGCAGTTTTGTATGGCTCATCATTGACGATGAGAAGGATGTACACCAGCTTTCCAAAGAGCTTGATGCAAAATTCCCGAAAATGGAAAAATCTCTGTCAAGGCTGATTAAGTTCCTGGAGATCCTTCACGACAATCACCTGATCTACTGGAAGGGGGAGAAGAGAAAGTAATGCTTCACTATATTCCATATGTCCTTCTTTTTGCCCTTGCCACTGCGCTTATCTACGGATGGGGGATGTGGCGCAGCGCCCGGCAGAAGCAGGATCTCTCAAACATGCTCAGCGCAAAGGGAATTTCGAAGATCAGGAAGGCTCTGAAAAAAGGACCTATGTCCAGAAAAGATCTGGAACCGGTGGTAAGCGGGCTGACAGCCCGTCAGCCTTTCAGCAGCGAGCAGATCGGCGTCACAGAGCCCGGGAAGTTCCTTGATTCCCTCCTGCCGTATATGGTCCGGCAGAAAATGATCACAGAGAACCGCGAAGGCGGTCAGACAATTTATGAACTCAATAAAAAATAGACGGCGTATACCGTCTATTTTTTTGACCTATGAATGATAGTACAGCTCAATCGGATCGATCGGGTCGAATGGATGCTCTTCCACCATTTTTTTGTTTCTTCCCCGCCGTTTCACAAGTTCGCCGCTCTTGTTATATACCCAGAAGGAGTACACAAGAAGTTTGTTGATCTTACCGATCCGTTCCTTTGTTGTCTTTTCGTAGAGCGAGCCTCCGGCCTTGAACGGTGTTTTCTTATGGATCAGGGAGATGAGCTCAGTCTCGCATGTGACCGGCTCAGGCAGGATCGTATATCCTCTTCCTACGCAGCCCGGTTTGTGGGAATCGCTTCCCCCGGTCATGACCTTTCCGTATTTTTTCGCCAGTTTTTCCGCGCCTGCATTGGACTGCGCGGATTCACAGCTGTTGAATGCCTCTATAAAGTCGAAGCGCTTTACGATCTCCGGCGACTGATAGAATTTTCTTGCATTGGTAAAACTCATATACTTTTCGCCGCACGGATGTGCCGGACCAAGCACTCCGCCATTGCGGTGTACCAGGTCAATCAGCAGAGCAAGCGGCATCCCGCGCATTTCGAGCACTCTCATTTTTACACCCTCAGGCATGATCACAAGGATATGTCCTGCATCGCGTGTATCGTATTCAATTCCCTTAAGCACAACAAAATCCGTATGCTTCTTTCCCTTAATATGCTCTTTCCAATATCTGTAGCCATTGTATGTGTCATGATCCGTGATGACCATACCCTGAAATCCATGCTTCTTTAATATAGTAATATATTCATCCAGCCCCACCTTGCTGTCGATGGAGCCCTCCTTCACATGGCAATGCATATCGATCTTCATATACATGTCCTCTTTTCCGGTGTATTCACCTGATAAAATTTTCTGACTATTCCACCCATATTATACATCATTCTGATCGCGAATGACAACCGAAGGACACGGACTTTTCATCTTTGTGCGAGCCTGCTTCTGATCGAGCCCTTGCAGCTGCCTTTACCCGTATATCCTGGAAGCTCCGATCAGCATCGCGCAGAGGCAGCCGATCCATGCCGCTGCGTATACGATTGTGGGGATCTGTATTTCTGTAAAACAAAAAAGCACCATCAATATGGCAAGCACTGTCATTCCCGCCGCTGCGATAAATCCTCCCAGTAAAGATTTCCTGATATACATAATAAAACACACCTTTCTCTTGTATGATTTTTTGTTCTGAAAACATCATACCAGACCAGGTGTGTCATAAAACGGACTTTACTTTTGCCCTGATGATTTTTTACATATGATCCGGCTCTTCGTCCGGATCATCAATATCGGATATATCGTCCAGGCTGATTGTTTCCAGCCCGCTCCCGCTGTCAATGCCGGATGCAGCCGCATTGTTCTGGCTTTCCCTGCCGGATGTGCCGGCACTTCCCAGCTCAGCCATGACTGCCCTCGCCCGCTCGACTTCGTTTGCTGTGGATGATTCCTGACGGATCTCCGCTGCCCGCTTCAGGTTTTGCTTCTTACGTTTTTTTGATACCATGAGAAGCTGGACCAGTACGCCCACAGCTCCGAACAATGTGCATAAAGCAATGCGGACCAGGCTGTCCATGCCGGTATCGGGAAGGAGACCGTATACTGCCGGTCCCGCAGTGACTGCGCCCAGGAGAACGGTGGAAAATATGGTGATGATCTCCAGGAACTTCATGGCAAGGATCGCCGCGATAAGACCGATCAGCTGACAGATACCTGCAAAGATCCAGTTTTCGGGATTCATCAGATGGACACAGAACAGGCTGACCGAGAGAAAGACTGTCACAAAGACACCCACTCTGTATAGAACAGATCCCAATACTGCCAAAATGACTCCTGTGACGAGTCCCGCGGTTACACAGACGGCTGCATCTGCCCCGGAAGCTTCCGCTGCGGCAAACCCCACAAAAAAACCTGCCGCCAATCCCAATATCGCTGCCCAGAACCGAACGATCTTCAGCCCGAAGAAGCAGAGCAGCAGTCCTGCCGCCGCTGCCACTGCAAGATAGATCACCTCTGTCTGTGTCAGCGCATGCCTGTTCTCAACCAGCCCGGACAGAGCCGCACTGAGATCAGAGAGGCTGACGCCCTGCAATGTTTCGTAGATTTCATTCATATTCATTATACTCACCCTTATCCTTTATTTATTTTTCGTACATCTCCCCCAGATCCTTAAGAAGATCATGGAATTCCTTTACTACCGCTTCCGGCGAAAGGATCTGCGCGTCCCGTCCCAGCCCGGTCAGCCATCCGTAGAACTGTTCGCTGACCGCTACATTCACACGGGCAATGAAATGAGATTCCCCGTCAGGCCGCAGCGGAACGTTTTTTCCGAATCGATCGATCACAACGCCCACATATTTATTATGGAAACGGAGCCGGACCATCTGTTCATCTCCGCCGAACATCCCGAAGGTCTGCCGTGTATAGCGCGCCAGATCAAACCGGCTGAATTCTTCCCGCCCCTCCCTCTCAATATTGAGTATTCCGATGTGCAGCATCCGGTCCACCCGGAAATGTTTCAGGATACCTGCTTCCATATCATAGCCGATCAGGTAATAATTCTCGTTGTCCCATGTCAGCGCCCAGGGACTTACCTGGTAGTTTTCCCCTCCCTTTTTCAGGCGGATCTCCTTTGAGACGGTCCATTCGAAATACCGGAATACGATCTGCCTGTCCTCAGCGATGGCTGTGTGGAGCTTATCTACATTATAGTAGATGCTTTCGTTCATCGCCTTGATCCGGTCAGCTACCACGACCTGCCTCTGGAGCTTGCGCGCTTCGTGCCGGTCTGTCAGCTTTTCGATTTTCTTAATGAGAGCATCCGATTTCTTCTGTGTGATGAAACGGGATGACTGGACAGCATCCACCAGAAGTTTGAGCTCTGCGAGCTCAAAATCTCTTTCCGCCAGATAGTAGCCTTCAGGCTGCTCCTTTCTGTATGCGATGTCCAGACCGAAATTTTTTAATGTTTCAATGTCATTGTAAAGGCTTTTTCGCTCTGCATGTATCCCCATATGTGCCAGCCGTTCTTCAAGGTCTTTGCGGGAGAGCGGATGCTCTTCGTCAGTCTCTTCCTGGAACAGGCGCATCAGGTATAGGATCTTTGCCTTCTGATTGCTCATCTTCGCCATAGCGTCCTCCTGGTGTTGGATTATCCTGCCGTTTTTCCTGACCATTTTATCAATTTTTCTTTCCCTTGGCAAGAGATCTGAGGTTTAAGGGGGAACCCACAGCACAACGAAAATGGATGCCAATCAACTTACTGATCAACATCCATCTTCATCCTGATATTTCTATCATATTCTTTTTTCCTTTCTCTATCTTTCGTATTTGATAGATTTAATTTATGTTCCCGGTGGTCCGTACCTCCTTTGCTTAGATTCCTGCTGGATTTTGGTTTCCCGATGACCTTCCCCTGATATAAATTTTACTTCTCTCATAACTTTCTCGTCATTATGATCTTTCTTTATATCCGCCACCCGTTTCCCAATCACGATATCCGGCAGGTGAATAAAACTTCTGTGAATCTTCTTTCAAATAAAAATAATTTGATATTTCTGTTTGATTGATTGTTCATTCAGTTTTATTTGTTGTCATTATAATAACATTCATATTCGGTTGTGTCAACAATATTTTTAGTTATATTATAAAAAACAACTAAATTATCTGTTAATTTGTGATTCGAAGGTTGCCGGTTGACTTCCCGGCTCTCGGATATTAGAATAGAATGTAAATTTCTATTTTCAAACTAACCAGAAGGGAGCCTTTATAATGGAACAGTTAAGAATACCCGAAGGCTATTATTCTCCCCTTACGATCCGTGAGACGGAGGTTGCCATCAAAGAAGTGAAAGATCATTTTGAGCGGGCGCTTGCCAAAGCGCTTCATCTGACGCGCGTGTCAGCCCCGCTGTTTGTTCGTCCGGAATCCGGTCTGAACGATAACTTAAACGGTGTGGAGCGTCCGGTATCCTTCGGGATCAGAGAGCAGGAAGAAGCGCCGGCTGAAATCGTACATTCTCTTGCAAAATGGAAGAGATATGCCCTGAAGAACTACGGGTTTCATTCCGGAGAAGGTCTCTATACAGATATGAGCGCGATCCGCAGGGATGAGGATACGGATAATGTCCACTCTATCTATGTGGATCAGTGGGACTGGGAGAAGGTCATCTCAAAAGAGGAGAGGAACATGGAGACTCTCCAGTATACTGTGCGCAAGGTATATAGCGCTCTGAAAGATACAGAAGATTATATTTCAAGAAGATATAATTATATCGAGCCTCTTCTTCCGGACGATATTTTCTTCATTACCTCCCAGGAGCTGGAGGATATGTATCCGGGCTGTACACCGAAGGAGCGCGAGAATCGGATTGCAAAAGAGAAGGGAGCTGTCTTTGTATCCCAGATCGGTAAGATCCTGTCATCCGGGGAGAAGCATGACGGACGCGCGCCGGACTATGACGACTGGGAGTTAAACGGAGATATCATCGTCTATTATCCTGTCCTGGATATGGCGTTGGAGCTGTCTTCCATGGGAATCCGTGTGGACGAGGAGGCGCTGAGAAGCCAGCTTAAGATCGCGGGCTGCGAAGAGCGCGCAGAGCTTCCGTTCCAGAAATCTCTGTTAAATGGAGAGCTGCCTTATACAGTAGGCGGAGGAATCGGTCAGTCACGCATCTGTATGTATTATTTGAGAAAAGCGCATATCGGAGAGGTACAGTCTTCTCTCTGGCCGGACGAGGTTGCTGCCAGGGCGAAGGAAAACGGGCTCAATCTTTTGTAGAGCCTCATCGCAGGCATGTCTCTGCATTTGTGATATGAGGAAGGTATCATGAAATATAAAAATGTAGTCTTTGACTTTGGAAATGTGATCGGGCAGTTCGACGGCAGATATATGCTGGAGCAGTTCTGCCAGTCTCCCAAAGACTGTGATCTGCTCATGCCGGCAGTCTATGCGCGTTGGAAGGAGCTTGATAAAGGCTCGATCGGCTATGAGGAATATGTGGAGCATACGGTCTCAGCAGTTCCTGCGCGATTGGAAGAGACTGTGAGAAACTTTTTCCGCGGATGGCCGGAATATATCAGTCCCATTCGGGATACGGTGGGACTGATCGAGAAGCTCTGCGAAAAAGATGTGCCGGTATACCTTCTGTCCAACGCCCCTGCATATTTCGCTGAGTGGGCGTCAGGATATGAGGTGCTGAAAAATTTCAGCGGGACTGTTTTCTCTGCTCCGCTGAAGATGGCAAAGCCTGATCCGCAGATTTACCGTTATCTGTTTGAGACATTTTCCCTGAAACCGGAGGAGTGCTTTTTCATCGATGACCTGAAGGAAAATATTGAGGCAGGAAGAGCGCTCGGGATGGATGGTATTGTATTTAAAGGGAATATACAGGAAGTAAAAACCGCCCTGGGCATGATGTGACGCCGGCCGGTGCAGACCGGCGCCATATCATGCCGCTGAGGCGGCTTTTTTGTACGCGTTTATTCAGTTCTCTTTTTTCTCATCTTCGCCGGATGCAAGAGATACCACGGATAAGAGCAAAGCTCCGGCAGCGATAAAAAAGTCCGCCAGGTTGTAAGTTATGGATGACAATTTTCTGTCTCCCGCCTTAAACCCGATATAGTCTGATACATGGCCTCTGGCAAAGCGGTCAAATGTATTGCTCCACGCTCCCGCTGTCATCAGAGAGAGGGCCTTCTTTTTCCAGAAGCCTTTTTTGCGGAAGAGGACCAGAGTGTAGGATAAGCTGACAAGTCCTGCCGCGGTAAGCGAGAGGGCCTTCACGATCCCGGGGCTGCCGGACAGGAGGTTAAGACATAAGCCTGTATTGGAGACCCGCCGCAGGACGATGGGGCCTGCTAGTTCTTTTTCTTCTCCTTTATCCATATTCTGTTCGGCATAAGATTTTAATATTTGATCTGCTGCAAACAGGACTCCTGTTTCGCACAGAAACCAGCGTTTTTTCATCTATTTCTCTGTCCCTTCTTCCGGATGCCGGATCTGTTTTACGGGTCCTTATTTCTGGTTTATCTTTTCGGCGGCCTTTTCCGCAGCTTCACTGACTTTATCGGCAGCCTTCTGAGCCATTTCTTCCGCCTTATCAGCGGCCTTATCGATGGCGCCGCCTGCTTTGTCGGCGGCTTTTTTCGCCATGCTTCCGGCTTTTTTTGCGGCTTCCTCCGCTTTATCTGCCATATTTTCCATTGCATCCGCAGCTTTTTCTTTTACGCTGTCAGCGTGATCATCAGAGGAGGATTCATCGTCCCGGACTTCCTCTGCGTCAGCGTCATAAACCGATACCTTCTCGCCGCAGTAAGGACAGTAGGCCATATCCTTTGACACCATCCTGCCGCAGCCTGGGCACTCGGAAGCTCCCCGGATATTTGCGATCTTTTTCTCATAATCTTCAATTGCGGCTTCTCGGTCCCTGACTGCATCACAGAGCGCTCTTTCAGATTCTTCGACTTCGCCGCCCTCTTTATATCTGTCATAGATGGTACGCCCGAGTTCCATAAGATCTACTGCATTTCCTCTTGCAAGCCCTCGGATCTGTCCTTTTATCCTCTGGATCTCGATTGCATCTCCTGCTTTACTGGTGACAGTTTCCGCTGTTTCCCCAAGGCGTTTTCCAAGATCTTCAAAAAAATCTCTCATTGTTATCATTCTCCCTTCTTCTTTCGCCCGTCCCGGACCTGTGGGACACCGGGAATTGCCCGGCGCTTTGATTTATAACCATTATACCCCATTAAGCGGTGACTTCAACACATCTCGGAGGATTTTATACTTTTTTAACCAGGCGCCCATGCCCCGGCGAAACGTCATCCGTCCGGTACGCTGCATACTTTGGGCCAGGTGCTCATAATATGGTTATAAATCTTTCCAGGAGTTTCTTTATGCCTGATACAGATACATGCCGCCAACAGATCCTGTCTGAGGATTACCGGGATTTCATCGGGAATCATGTGCGCACTCCTTTTTTTGACAGTATGCTCAAGGAGGACAGGTGCGAGCAGGATGCAGGCTTTGATTACAAGTGTATTTATCTGCCGGCGGATCTGGCGGACCCGATCAGTCTGGCGCGATATTCTTATAATTCCATACCCAAGTGCTATGCGCCTCTTGCCATGGAGACGCTCAACCAGGCGGGGATCCTGCCGGTGCAGAACTATCCTACCCTTCAGCTGAAGGGGCAGGGGGTGCTGATCGGACTTATGGACAGCGGCATCGACTATACAAGCGAATTGTTCCGCCGGCTGGATGGCTCGACCAGGATTGCGGCCATCTGGGATCAGACGGTCCAAACCGGTACGCCGCCCGAAGGCTTTGCCTATGGCAGTGAATTTACAGAAGACACGATCAATGAAGCTCTGAGGTCGGAAAATCCGCTGGAGATCGTTCCTACAGTGGATGAGACCGGGCATGGAACCTACGCGGCAAGCCTCGCAGCCGGCTCGGCAGACCCGGAACAGCAGTTCCTGGGTGCCGCGCCCGAGGCGGGAATCGTCGTGGTGAAGCTGAAGCAGGCAAAACAATACCTCCGCGACTACTACTTCATCCCCCGGGATGCTGAGTGCTACCAGGAGACAGACCTTATGCTGGGGCTTAAATATCTGAATGATATGGCAGCCGCGCTGGGGCTTCCGCTGGTTGTGTGTATTACTGTCGGGTCCAGTATGGGAGGGCATATCGGTACGCTTCCTCTTCCATTTCTCATAGATGGTTACAGCACAAGGGCAAACCGGATCACCGTAGTGGGCGTGGGGAATGAGGCGGATAAGCGTCATCACTACTACAATGAGATCAAAGATGAGGAAGATACAAAAACAGTGGAGCTTCGCGTAGGCGAGGGGGTGCCCGGCTTTTCACTGGAATTGTGGACGGATATTCCCAATATCCTTTCGATTTCGATTATTTCGCCTTCTGGCGAAAATACATCCCGGATCCCGTTCCGCGTGGGGGCCAGCGCTGAACTGGATTTTTTGTTCGAGCGGACAAAAGTATCCGTAGATTATCGGCTCCTGGTGGAAAAGAGCACATCAGAGCTGATCTTTTTCCGTTTTAATGCCCCGGCGCCCGGGATTTGGAAGATCGTAGTTGAACCACTGTCCGTAAATGACGGTCAGTTCCATATGTGGCTGCCCCTGACGGAATTTTTGGAGGGCGAGGTCTTTTTTCTGGAGTCGGACCCTTATTATACACTGACAAATCCGGCGAATACTGACAGCCCGGTAGTGGTGGCGTATTATGACGGGAACAGCGGGGCGGTCGCCCAGGCCTCGGGCAGAGGATACACCAGGACACAGCGGCGCAGACCGGACATAGCCGCGCCCGGCGTCAATGTTCCGGGAGCGCTTCCCGGAGGACGCTTTTCCACGCGCACGGGATCCTGCGCAGCTGCTGCCATAACCGCGGGGGCGGCGGCACTTATGATGGAATGGCTTGTGTATATCCAGGAAGTGCCGGGAGTAGATTCTTTTCAGGTGAAGAGCCTGCTTATAATCGGTGCAGTGCGTCCAAAGACCATGGAGTATCCGAACCGGGAATGGGGATACGGACAGCTCAACCTGTACAATACATTTGAGACCATGCGGCAGCTCTGAGAGAGCTGCCGCAGAGAAGGCGCAGATAAAAGCAGTTTGTGGAAGGAAGAGCCTTTCCGGTTGACAGGGACCGGGATTTTATGCACAATGTGAGAATGGAGAGCAGAGGCAGAAACAGGAGATTCGAAAAAAACTTTAATTTTTATGCAACAATCTGTTCTCCGGCTGACTCTAATAGACAGCGGGATATAAATGGCTATGAATATACGTTTTTATAACATTGAGAGGAGGGGCTCGGATGTACGATTATGAGAACAGCCCGGAATCGGATCTGATCCGGCGGGCGAAGCGGGGAGACATAAAAGCGTTTTCTCAGCTGTATGCGAGGATCTATAAAGATCTGTATCAGTTCGCTCTCTACATGACAAGGCATACGCAGGATGCAGAGGACGCGGTCAGCGAGGCGGTGCTGTCGGCTTACGAAAATCTTTCCAATCTCCGGAAGGAGGATTCGTTCAGGAACTGGATGTTTACGATCCTGAACAACTGCTGTAAGAAGATGCTGCGCAGAGTCAGAAAGGGAGCTGACAGGCTGGATGACAGCGCTCACGCACGGATTGGAGAAAATACCCATGAGCCTGATTATGCCCAGTGGCATGATGTGAGGATGGCATTTGATGAGTTAGAGGAAGAGGAGAGGATGATCGTGGCGTTTTCCGTGTTCGGGGGCTACCGCAGCGAAGAGATCGCGCAGATGATGGACAAGAATGCAGCGACCGTGCGGTCTCGGAAGAGCCGGGCGCTGGAGAAGATGCGGAGCGCCCTGAGCTGAATCGGGAGTATACAGGAGGTGGATAAGATATGGAAGGAAACGAAAACAGAAATACAGGAGCAAAGGATCCTTTGGAGGACAAGCTGCGCGAGCTGGCTGGTGATACGCAGATCCCGGCTTCTCTGGAGCCGGAGCAGGTGGAAAAAATGCTTTTGAAAAAGAAAAAGGAGAAAACAGCAAAATACCGCAGGCGATATGCGGGGATCGCGGCAGCAGCATGTCTCTGCCTTGCAGTGGGGGTGGCCGCCGCTGTGGCGAATCATGCCGGCGGGGACAGGAGCTCCGGAGAGGAGGATGTATCGGGCACGGATTCCGCAAGCGTGGCAGCAGGCGGCGAAACAGCTGAGTCAGAAGGGCAGATCGCATCCGCTGCAGATTATGATCAGATCTATGATTACATCCAGGCAGAGCTGAAACAGCAGGAAGAGCAGACGGATAAGCAGGCGAGGATGTACAGTGACGGGAACGCATCAGACAGCGGAGAGGCTGCTTCAGCAGACAGCGCGGAGATGGACGGCGCTTCAACGGGCAGCTCGGCATCGTACAGCGGGGCAGCAGACGGCGGCGGATATTCGGATACAAATGTCAGAGAAGAGGGCGTTGGCGAGGCAGACGTGGTCAAGACAGATGGCAGTAATCTGTATATTCTGAGCGGGAGAAAGGTAGAGATCGTAAATATCGCATCGGACGAGATGACAGAGGATGCCGCGGTCACTGTGGATTCTGACAGTTATATCAATGAGCTGTATGTGGAAGGCAGCCGCCTGGCTGTATTTTACACACAGAGCAAATATACGCAAGAAGATGGCATTGAGGTGCGATCCAGGGAATATACATGCACAGATGTGTATGATATCAGCGACCCTTCTGCCCCTGTGAAGCTCAGTACGATCTCCCAGAGCGGCGGATATAACACGATGCGGGTGAAGGACGGATATGCCTATGTGCTCAGCAGCTTCCGGGCGGATACAGCGGCGCCCCGGTCTGATGTCGGCGCCTATGTACCGTCAGTGCAGGGCAGCACGCTTGAGGCGGATCGGATCTTTATGCCGGAACAGGAGATGGGAAGCGAGTATACGGTGATCACGGCATTTTCCCTTGCAGAGCCACAGGAGCAGACAGATAGCAGAGCGGTATTCGGCAGCGCCGGGATGTGTTATGTGAGCGGCGAAAACATTTATGTCACGGAATCCTTTTATGATGCAGATGATTCGGACGTGACCAGGACCGCTGTCCGGAAGGTGGCTTATCATGACGGACAGCTGGAGGGAGCGGCACAGGCAAAAGTGGACGGGATACTGAATGATTCCTTCAGCATTGATGAATACAACGGATATCTCCGGCTTGTGACAACGATCTCATCTGAGAATGGCGTTATGCCCATCAGCGGCGAATCCTCACCTGCGGAACCTGACAGCAGCAATGCCCTGTATGTGCTGGACGGAGAGCTTCAGCTTATCGGTGAGATCCGGGATCTTGCTCCGGGTGAGACCGTGTATTCCGCGCGATTCATGGGAGATACCGGATATTTTGTCACATTCAGGCAGGTAGATCCGCTGTTCTCAGTAGATCTCACTGACCCGGCGTCCCCGCAGATCATCGGGGAGCTGAAGATACCGGGCTTTTCGGAATATCTTCACCCATATGGAGAGGGACAGCTCCTCGGAATCGGGATGGATGTGGATGAGGAAGGCGTGACCACGGAAGGAGTCAAGCTGTCCATGTTTGATATCTCGGATCCGGGAAATGTCACAGAGGTTTCCAAGTATATCCTGGAGGATAAATACGGGACGGATGTGGCGTATAACTATAAAGCTGTATTTGTGGATGTGGAGAAAAACTTATTCGGATTCCGAGCATATGGAGGAAATGGAGATGTATATTCTCTCTTTTCCTATGATGCGGCAGAGGGATTCAAGGAAGTGTTCTCTCGGGAGCTGGCGGCATATGGCGGCGATGCGCGGGGCGTGTACGCAGGAGAAAAATTCTATCTGATCGTCGGAAATACAGTAGAATCTTATACTCTCTCAGGATTTGAGAAGATCGATGATATCGTTCTGGGAAGCATAGAGCCTGTGGCAGTAGAATAAGCGAAATTATAAACAGCAGGAAGGGCATCAGCCCTCTGCGGGAAAATGAAGTGAGCGTTTTCCCGCGGGGGCTGATCTTCTTTTCAGAATCCGCCCTTCTTCTTTACGATATAGATGGGACGGCGTTTGCTTTCCATATATTCCTTTGACATATACTGACCGAGTACAGACAGGAAGAGCATCTGAACTCCGTTGAGCCCAAGGATCAGACAGATGACCAGTGGGATTCCGATCAGACCGTGTCCCGAGAGAAGGGAGGATATTCCGGCCACCATAGCCGCAAAGAGAAGGAGCATGCCTATCGTCCCGGCGATTGCGGAGGGGGCGGTCGAGAAGGAGAGGATGCCGTCCATGGCGTAGCGGAACAAAGCGCGCAGACTCCACTTAGTCTCCCCGGCGGTCCGTTCTACATTGTGGAAAGGGATCCATTTTGTCTCAAATCCTACAAAGGAGAAGATTCCCTTCATATATCTGTTGTATTCCTTCAGCTCCAGAACAGAGTCAGCCATCGCTCGGTTCATCATGCGGAAATCGCCTTTGCCGTCTCCCATATCCAGTCGGCACACTCTGCCGATGACATGATAGAAGGAGCGGGACAGGAAGGTGCGCAGAGGGCTTTCACCGGAGCGGTCTTCCCTGAGACCGGCACAGCAGTCATAGCCTTCTGTCTTTATGACATGGTACATGTCCTTTAGCAGTTCCGGCGGGTGCTGGAGATCTGCGTCTATGAAGACACAGTAGTCACCGGAAGCGTTCTGGAGCCCGGCGTACATCGCGGCCTCTTTTCCGAAATTGCGGGAAAAGGAGAGGTATCTGCATCTGGGATCCATGTTGGAATAGCTTTCCAAAATCTTGGAGGTGCTGTCTTTGCTTCCGTCATCTACGAAAATAAATTCACAGTCCGCACCATCAATGTCCTTTACCGCATCTGTGACTGCCCGGTAAAATGCAGGCAGCGCCTTTTCTTCGTTATAGCATGGAACGATAATGCTGATCAGATCCTTGGTATTTTCTTTATATATAATTTCTGCAGTATTATTCATGACAGGATACCTCCTTTTTAAAAATCCCATATTTGCAGAGAATGTAATTTCCCATAACAGTTACAATGCTGACCAATAACTTGGCAGGAACCGGCGCGATGCCCAATGTATCAATAGACAGCCAGAGAAGTGCATTTTCTGTGAGTAATGTGAGAAAACGTGCTCCCACAAAAGATGCCATCTCTGTTCTGACGCTGTTTTCGGAATGAAATACCCAGCGCCGGTTCAGAAGATACGCGGCTAGTACCGCGCCTGCCCAGGCAATGCTGTTGGAGGACAGCCAGGGAAGATTGAGGTACAAAAGAGCCGTATATAAGCAATAGTTCACTCCGGTCGTTATGCCTCCGCTTACGAGGTAGGCGAGCAGTTCTTTTTTCAGTTTCATGTTTAATCCCTTCCTTTAGACTTATTTTGAAGTAATTTGGCCGCGCCCGCCGCGAGAAATACTGCGTATCCAGCCGCGGTTGACAGGCTGATAAGGATGCCGGCAGCTTTTCCGGGAGGCGAGAAGCGGATCTCGATCTGATGTACGCCTTCAGACAGGGAAGTCCCGGCAAACGCTTCATTTATGGTAAGGATTTCTGCCGGAGCGCCATCCACGAGGATTTCCAGACCATCCTGCAGCGGGATGGATGTGGCAAGATACCCGTCTTCATCCGCGGTAACAGTGCCGGACAGAACTGTGGCAGTCTTCCTGCCGCTCAGCAGGGTCACCGGCTTATATCTTTTCGCGCTTAGCAGTTCCTGGTCATAGAGATGCCACTGAATATCCGATATCTCGTACTTTCCTTTTGAAAAGGTGACAGACAGGTCTGCGATGCCCTCTTCGTCATCCGAAGAAAACTGATAGTGAAAACAGCTGTTTCCGTTGGGATACGGGGCAAAAGCTCCGGACAGTTTGTTCCGAATTCCGTTGATATCAATGACGATAGGATCCCAGGTCTGATTCTTCAGCCGGAAGCTGAGCAGCAGGATCCTGCCGGGCTGTGGGTTTGTAATACGAAGCTTCAGAGTACAGGATTTTTCTGCGGAGATATCATAAGTATTTCCGTTTCTGATGATCGTCAGCCCGTCCGGCAGTGAATCGACAGTGCATTCAGGGGTGTACGGTTCCATGTTTTCAGGGATGTTATCTGATCCTTCGAGATCAGATTTTCCCGCTGCAGTGTTTTGAGGGAGATCTACCACTGTTACCCCGGTGATCATATCCAGCTTTTCCAGGGGATCTGCCTCTTCAAACAGATCCTGCGCGATAATATCAGCTGTGAAATAAGCTCGTGGAAGGGCGTGAGCATTTTCTGCAATGACATTTTCCCCGGACTGCCGGATGATCTCATAGCCTGCCGGAACTGCATCTGCCGATGTCTCCAGATAGCGGACGCCAAGCAGATTCAGCAGGAATGGATTGTCAGAGGTCAGCAGAGCCACGCGGTTGTTGATCCGTATGGGAGTCATCAGCGTGTCGTAGTACAGCTTAGAATATGCCTGTGAGGTTACCGAAGAATACATCGTGCTTCGGCCCATCCCCGCTTTTGGAAGTCTGTTTCCGTTGATAAGAGGGCTGAGGAGACTGTCAAAGTGATAGAGAGGATCCATGCTGATGTCCTCTAATTCTTCTGATGTAAAGCCCGGAGCAATGTCCGAACGGTTTACCCAATCCTCAGTTCCCGCAGTGGTCAGGTACATCCCCACAGGAGCTGTAAGGAGCAGGAGCACTGTCAGGAGGGCAGAGGAGTTTTTCGTAACGCGGTTCCGTGCTTTAGCCGGACGGATCCTGCGGCTGTAAGTCCTGGACAAGAGTACGAGCAGAAAGAGGATTCCCGCTTCAGTCAGGATCCATGGAACCTGTTCCTGACTGAGCCAGAGCAGCCCCACCGGGAAGATCACTGCAAAGGGGAAGAGTGGAAGCGCGCATCGATCAGATCTGCCTTCGGACATATTGTGCGCCGCTTCATTCTGCGCTGCCGCCTCTGGGGCAAAAAGGCCGGTGTTTCCCAGATAGCGGACGCAGTGCAGGATGACCAGGGGAAGGAACGGGATCAGAATCTTTGGGCGCGCATAGAGGGTGCCGTTTAGCAGCCATGAAAATACGCCGAACATCCCGAACAGCAGAAACAGTATGCTGTCTCTGCGGAATTTTTTCTGAGCAAGACCCGCCAGAATCGTATAGAGACAGAGGAAGGTTACGCCCATTCCGTATTCGTTAAACAACAGGTTATTCAGTACCGGATTGGGACCGACCAGTTCCAGGAAGGAAAGAAAGGTCAATTTCCCTCCGCCTCTGCCGTGCTCCAGGAGAACCAGCGCGGTGGGGAGCAGCAGGGCAGCGGACAGCGCAGCGCCGGTCAGAGCGCAGGGAATGTATTTTTTCAAAAAGGAATCTTTCCAGAAAGAGTTTCCTTCCCGGCGGTACCAGTACCAGCCCACAGCGGCAAAAGCGGAAATGGCAAAGTAAAAACTGCTCAGGCAGATCAGGCACAGGCAGAGAGGAAGCCACCGGATCTTTTTTTTTCTGACGCACAGTAGTGCAAGGAACAGAAACGGCAGATAGTTAACGAACATGACCTGCCTGTGCATATGGAACATGCATCCTGCTGTCATAAAGAGTACGCTCCCGGCGAATGAAAGGATCGGGGAGATATTCTCACCGCGCAGCCAGACATAGCACAGCAGGACAGAGGAGAGGTATACGGCCAGCATGTAATATATGAGGATATGGATCATAGGAACCTGCGGCAGAAGACAGCCGATCAGGATATCCGGCCTCAGGAAGCCATAGTAAGCAAACTGATAACCGTTGCTGCCGCCGCCGAGGTCGATCCACGAAGGAAGAAGCGTGTGCTGCTCCAGGCATGCATCCCGTATCGTCTCAGCAAGAGCGGCGTGCTGGCTAAGCCAGTCCGTATGGGAACCAAAGACAGCACCCTCCGGCACGATCATAGCGGTCAATATGGAAAAAAGAAAAATAAGGGATAAAGGGTACATCCATTTCTTCATAGTAAAATCTTCTCCTTTCAACGAATATTAGGATAGTGCAGATTCCTTAAAAAATACCCTAAGAGAATCTAAAGATTTCTTAAGAAGGAGATATTGCCGCAATGTATGGTTATGTCAGAATAGTCAGGCAATACCTGAATAATTCCATAAATATAGTGTCCCGGATTCGGAAATACCACAAGACAACAGAATAATTATCAGAAAATTCATATAATTATATAAAATAATAAATTTATTATTGTTATATAAGAAAAATGTGTTGACAAATTAAAGGGCAGGTGATATCATAAAGTCATCCAAAAGAGATAAGCAAAATCTCAAAAGGATATTTATCTAAGAGAACAAGGATTGAAATCTCAGTCGGATGTTCGATTAGGTTAAAAATAAAATCAGCAGGAGGTAAGTCCCATGGACAGTATAGTTTCAGTTAATCATCAATATGTCAGTGGTACGGCAAGTGTAAGTTCCTGTGATGTAAGAGACCTTTGCTGGAGAGAAGATCAATAATCCGGAAAAGTCAGAATGGAATAAAAGATCGGAGAGTTTGTAAATCCGGATGAAAATCTACGAAGATTTAACATTTGCAGACGTATTGAATATAGATACCACATATAACAGGATTTCGAAAGATGTGTAAAGAAACATTGAGTAGAATATCATTTATATAGTAAAGGCTTACAGTTATAGAAGTAATAATCCGGCAGAGAGGTGGAATATCGGCGAACGGTACTGCACCGGAAAAGGGGTTATAGGAAGAATAACTCAGAAGACTTTAAGAATATAAAATGATACCCGGGGCGTAAGCGGAAACGATCAGCAGAAGGGATGCTGTTATGAACCTCAATTTGTTATTGAAGGAGGGCGGATTTAATAAGCAGGTCTTAATAAATCGACCGAAGATCAAATAACAGATGGCAGAGGTCTCACAGGAACAAAATCTACTCAATGCCTCCGATTTAAAATAGAAAAGAAAATGAAAAAATTAAATAAATATTAAAATGCATCGTCAATGTCAATTGAGGATGCATTTTTTTGACATTGGGGAATGCTTATGATAAACTATTGAAAGAGTATCGGCTTGTACCCGGAAGGGGCAGGAAGATGAATACTGACCGATGAAATATTATTTTTGACGAGGTGAATGCGGTGGATAAGTATGATTATAAAGT
>CALWFS010000010.1 GCA_944377705.1 uncultured Mediterraneibacter sp.
CGAAACTTTTGGATGTGCTTGGGAGCCGGTACAGAATGTATTTCTTCGTAAACAGAGCAAATGTGGTGATCGTGGATGACGAGGATTTTTCCATTCGTCTGATCCGCAGGATCCAGCAGAAGAGGGCTCATCAGGGAGAGACAAAAGAGCGTTTCCTTTACAATTATATTGCGGAATTCATCAGCCGTGATCTGGAGATGCTGGTAGCGTATGAGCGGCGCCTTCTCAGGATGGAAGAGGATGTAAGCCAGGAGCGTACTGCCAATTTCCAGAACAGGCTCATGCCAATCCGCAGGGAACTTCTGAACCTTCGAAGCTACTATGATGAGATCATGGACCTAAGCAAAGAACTGGAAGAGAATGAAAACGGGTTCTTTCTTAAGAAACACCTGAAATATTTCGGTACGCTCACAGACCGGGCGGACCGGCTTATGAGCAGGACGAATCATCTTCTGGAATATGCTCAGCAGGTAAAAGAGGCGTATCAGGCGCAGATCGATGCCAGGCAGAACAGCAACATGCAGTATCTGACTGTGATCTCCACGATCTTCTTCCCGCTGACCTTGATCACCGGATGGTTCGGCATGAACTTTCAGGATATGCCCGGATTAAAGGACGGGTATCCGTGGGTCGTTGTGCTGAGCATAATCGTGCTCGCCGGGTGTATCATCATATTCAAGAAAAAACACATTTTGTAAATCTGGATTTGTGTGTGGACGGATGATCGATGGAACGCCTGAAAACCGCAGGTTATTTTAAGACGTATTCGCGGCGGGCGGGGATATGGCTCAGGATCCGGTTCCGTAATCTGGGAAAGTGCTAAACGGCAGGAAGCACGGCTAAAGACAATTGAAGAGAGGACGATTCGGCTTCGCCTCAGGCATCCTCTCTTTAATTAACGCCGCACTCCCTGCCGTTAAGACTTTCCAGCAGATTGCTCCAAGTCACCGTCGCCACATCCCCGCCCGCCGCGAAAGGCACCTCAAATAGGTCCGCGGTTTTTTACGTTCATCTGACCGGAAGTCCGCACAGCCAAATGCAGGATTTCGAAAGAGGGGTGAAAGGGGATCTTTATTGGCGAAACAGAATCTTTTCCCAGCCTGGATATTTGTCTGGTGACTTGCAGAAAGCAGGTTATGGTTTGCCGGAGAAGTCCCCCTTTCGCCCTCACTCCCGGGCTCCCCGACAAATCCAGATTGAACTCTTGCTGTACGCCTGCATACATGTTAGAATAACATTCATACGGATTAAAGGAGTGTGGAACAAATTGAAGACATTGCTGGAACTTATCACAATAGATATGAGAGAAGCATTTGCAAAGGCCGGGTATGATGAAGAGCTTGCCAAGGTGACTCTCTCCAACCGTCCGGACCTGTGCGAATATCAGTGTAACGGCGCCAT
Source organism: uncultured Mediterraneibacter sp. (assembly GCA_944377705.1). Lineage (GTDB taxonomy): Bacteria > Bacillota > Clostridia > Lachnospirales > Lachnospiraceae > Mediterraneibacter. The sequence goes on from CALWFS010000010.1 coordinate 1,402, forward strand.
GGCGGGGGCAAAGAAATATAAGAAGGCGCCGTTTGTGATCGCTGAGGACGTGGCGGAAAACCTCAAGGACAGCGTTTATTTTGAGTCAGTGGATGTGGTAAAGCCGGGATTTATCAATCTGAAGCTGGCTCCTGAGAGTGTGTCGTCTTATCTGAATGAGATGGCGGGAGAGGAAAAGCTGGGAGTTGAGGAAGAGAAGGACCCAAGGACTGTTATGATCGACTATGGCGGTCCTAATGTGGCGAAGCCGCTCCATGTCGGACATCTGCGCTCTGCGATTATCGGAGAGAGTGTGAAGCGCATCATCCGTTTCAAAGGCAATCGGGTGATAGGGGATATCCATCTCGGAGACTGGGGATATCAGATGGGGCTGATCATCACGGAGCTTAAAAAACGCCGGCCGGATCTCCCGTATTTTGACGAGAATTTTAAAGGGGAGTATCCGGAGGAAGCTCCTTTTACGATCAGCGAGCTGGAAGAGATCTATCCTACGGCAAGCGCCTACGCAAAAGAGAACGAAGAATACAGAGAAGAAGCATTGCATGCGACTTATCTTCTGCAGAACGGATGCAGAGGATACCGCGCGATCTGGAATCATATCATGAATGTTTCTGTTGCGGACCTTAAGAAGAATTATGAGAGACTGAACGTAGAGTTTGACCTGTGGAAAGGCGAGGCGGACGCGCAGCAGTATATTCCGGATATGGTGCAGATGTTAAAGGACAAGGGATTTGCCCGTTATGACGAAGGCGCTCTTGTGGTGGATGTCCAGGAAGAGACAGACAACAAGGAGGTGCCGCCCTGCATGATCCTGAAGTCAGACGGAGCGGCGCTTTATGATACAACGGATCTTGCAACGCTTGTGGAACGGGAGAAGGACTATCAGCCGGATGAAGTGATCTATGTAGTGGATAAACGTCAGGAACTTCACTTCACACAGGTATTTCGGTGCGCGAAGAAGACGGGGATCGTGCGTCCGGAGACAGAGCTTAAGTTCCTCGGCTTCGGAACTATGAACGGAAAAGATGGAAAGCCTTTCAAGACGCGTGAGGGCGGTGTCATGCGCCTGGAAAATCTGATCCGGGAAATCGATGAGGAAATGTATAAAAAGATCATGGACAACCGTACCGTGGAGGAAGAAGAGGCCAGACAGACCGCGCAGACGGTAGGGCTTGCCGCGATCAAATACGGCGATCTCTCCAATCAGGCGTCAAAGGATTATATATTTGATGTGGACAGGTTCACATCTTTTGAGGGAAACACAGGGCCCTATATCCTCTATACGATCGTGCGGATAAAATCGATCCTGAATAAATATCAGCAGAACGGCGGAAGTACGGAAGGACTTGAAATACGCCCGGCTGAAAACGCATATGAGAAAGCGCTGATGCTCCAGGTACTGAAATTTAACGATGTATTTGACGCGGTGTATGCGGAGACAGCGCCGCACAAGCTGTGCGCTTATATCTATGATCTGGCAAATGAATTTAATAAATTCTACCATGAGACGAAGATCCTGTCCGAGGAAGATGAGCAGAAAAGGACGGGGTATATCGCGCTTCTTGTTCTGGCAAAGCGTGTGCTGGAGTCGTGCATTGATCTTCTGGGATTTGAAGCGCCTGAAAGGATGTAGGCAGTATGACAGAAAAACTGTTTTATAAAGACAGCCATCTCTCGGAATTTGAGGCGGAGGTCATCTCCTGCCGCCCGACGGATGGAGGGGTGTTTGAGGTTGAACTGGACCGCACCGCCTTTTTTCCCGAGGGTGGAGGACAGTATGCGGATACCGGCATGCTCGGGGAAGCGAAGGTGCTGGATGTCCAGGAGGAAGACGGCAGGATCATCCATTTCACAGACGGCCCCCTGGAGGCCGGGACATGTGTGAAAGGGATTCTTGACTGGGTAGAACGCTTCATGAAGATGCAGCAGCATACAGGGGAGCACATTGTGTCAGGACTTGTACACAGCCGGTTCGGGTACAGAAATGTGGGATTCCATCTCGGGAGCGAAGACTGCACCATGGATTTCAACGGGGAGATCACTCCGGAAGAGCTTGCGGATATTGAACTGGAGGCAAACCGGGCTGTGTGGAAAAACCTGAAAGTTGAGACAGTATATCCGGTCCGCAATGAGCTGGACAGGATGGAATACCGCAGCAAGATAGAAATACTGGGACCGGTCAGGATCATTGTGATTCCGGGATATGACCGGTGTGCCTGCTGCGCGCCACACGTGGAGAGGACCGGGGAGATCGGGCTGATCAAACTGACTGGTGTCCAGAGATACAAAGGCGGCGCGCGTGTGACCATGCTGTGCGGCGTGAGGGCGCTGGCAGATTATGCTGTAAAGCAGCAGCAGGCAAAAGTTGTGGGAGCAATGCTGTGCGCAAAAGAAAATGAGACCGCAGAGGCAGTGGAACATCTGAAAAATGAATGCGCGGATTTAAAGTATGCGTTGGGAGAAAAAGATAAAGCTCTGATCGGCTGCATAGCGGATCTGGTCCCCGCCGGAGATGAGGCGGTGTGTCTGTTTCCGGAAGGGATAGAGGGAGAATCCATGAGGCTGCTCATGAACCGGGTACTGGAAACAGGACATGCTCTGTGCGCTGTATTTAGCAGAAGCGGCGTGAGGGACAGCGCTGGGGAAAAGGCAGGAGAAGAGAAGGAGCCGGCAGCATACCGCTATGTGATCGGCAGCAGGGCTTTGGATATGCGTGCCGTGGCCAAAGAGTTCAATGCCGCGTTTGACGGGCGCGGAGGAGGTAAACCGGAGATGGTCCAGGGAACGGCGCGGGGAATCGAAGAGGAGATCAAGGCGTGGATTCTGGAGAAAGCGGAGGGGATGGCATGAATCAGATTCAGAGGAAAAGCCCGTTCTGGAGCCTTGCCGGACCGCTGCTCGCTTATCTGGCGATCCAGTGGGTGGTACAGACCGCCGCGGCGCTGCTGATCAGTCTTCCGTATATGATTGAAGCCTATGCCGCGATGATACAGATTGGCGAAGAAGGAGCTGTGAATATCCAGGAACTCATGGACGCGGGCATAAAAGCAATGAGCCCTGCGTTTGAACTGCTCCTGAAGTATCAGTTGGAGATCCTGGGGGCTTCGGCCGCCGGCACACTGATACTTACGGTGATCCTGTTTGTGAAAGACCGCAAGCTGGAAAAGGCGTGCGGCATAACGGCTGCAGCGAAAAAGACGGCTTCCGCATATGTCCTGATTGTATTTCTGGGAGCGGCAGGCAGCGTTGCGGTATCCTGTCTTACGGCGATGGTTCAGCTTGCTTTTTATGACAGCCAGTATCAGCAGACTTCGCAGGTCCTTTATGGAGCAGGACTGCCGGTACAGCTTGCCGTGCTTGGGATACTGATCCCGGTCTCGGAGGAGATGATGTACAGAGGTCTTCTGTTCAAGCGCTTCCGGGAAAAACAGGGATTCTGGTATTCGGCCGTCTGTTCTGCCGTGTTTTTTATGTTCATGCATACAAATACTACTCAGATGGTTTACGCGTTCCTTCTTGGATTGATGCTGGCTTATCTGTATGAGAAGATCGGATCATTGAAAGCTCCAGTGCTACTGCATATCCTGATGAATTCGGGAGCTGTCATCTTTACCGAGACAGGAGTCTTCCGGTGGCTTGGCGCAGATCCGGTCCGGATGCCAGGGGCGGTAATCGGAGGCGCGTTTGTCTGCTCGGCAGTATTTGTTGGGATCCAGAGGATCGTGGGGGCAGATGAGGCAAAACCTCCAACGGACAGACCGGATTCACTGAATATGTTTTGATAAAAAAACAATATGAAATTGTGTATGGCAGGATTCGATCCTGCCATATTTTTATGTGTAAATATCGAATAAATAGCTGAAAATATAAAGCTAAAACAATATTTTAGTAATTATTACTAATATTTGGGGTCGCATATAATTATCAGAAAATAATCATATAAAATTCAAATAATTGAATAATCAGACAATTATAAAAGATTTCCTGTTTACAAACTGAAAAAAATCGTGTATAGTCATTCCATAAAGTGCAAAAGAGAGGAGAACGGCTATGAATCAGGCTAATAGGAACCCGCAGGGACTGTACCGCGAGAGTTTTGAGCATGACAACTGCGGTATCGGCGCGATTGTAAATATTAAGGGTAAGAAAAGCCACAGCACGGTGGCAGGAGCTCTTGAGATCGTAGAGCACCTGGAACATCGGGCAGGAAAGGATGCGGAAGGCAAGACCGGAGACGGTGTGGGAATCCTTCTTCAGATATCACACAAGTTTTTTTCAAAAGTCTGTAAGCCGCTGGAGATTAATCTCGGCGGAGAGAGGGACTACGGCGTGGGAATGTTCTTTTTCCCGCAGGATGAGCTGAAGAGGAACCAGGCGAAAAATATTTTTGAGGTAATCGTTAAGAAAGAAGGACTGAATTTCCTCGGCTGGAGGGAGGTCCCGATCCATCCCGAGGTGCTGGGAAAGACAGCAGTAGACTGTATGCCTTATATTATGCAGGCTTTTATTGAACGACCGAAGAAGGTGGAAAAGGGGCTTCCCTTTGACCGCAGGCTTTATGTAGTGCGGCGTGTATTCGAGCAGAGCAGTGATGACACCTATGTCGTCTCTCTCTCAAGCCGCACGATCGTGTATAAGGGGATGTTCCTGGTGGGGCAGCTCCGCCAGTTTTTCGGAGACCTTCAGGATGAGGACTATGAGTCTGCCATTGCCATGGTCCACTCCAGGTTCAGTACAAATACAGCGCCGAGCTGGCAGAGGGCGCATCCGAACCGCCTGATGGTGCACAACGGTGAGATCAATACGATCCGGGGAAATGCGGACAAGATGCGGGCAAGGGAAGAGACAATGGAAGCGGGCGGCTTAAAAGGTGAGCTCCACAAAGTTCTTCCGGCGATCAATACATCGGGATCTGATTCTGCAATGCTGGATAACGCGCTGGAATTTATGGTGATGAGCGGTATGGAGCTCCCTCTTGCCGTGATGATCGCCATCCCGGAGCCATGGGTGAATAACCGGAGCATGTCCCAGAATAAAAAAGATTTCTACCAGTATTATGCGACTATGATGGAGCCGTGGGACGGCCCGGCGTCCATTCTTTTCTCGGACGGGGATGTGATGGGAGCAGTGCTGGACAGAAACGGACTGCGCCCGTCCAGATATTACATCACGGATGATGATAATCTGATCCTGTCTTCCGAGGTGGGGGTATTGGACATCGATCCGGCAAAGATCCTTGTTAAAGAGCGTCTGCATCCCGGAAAGATGCTGCTTGTGGACACGGTGGAAGGCAGAGTCATTGATGATGAGGAACTGAAAGAGAAATATGCAAATGAGGAACCGTACGGCGAATGGCTGGACAGCAACCTGATCCAGCTTAAGGATCTTCCGATCCCGAACAAGGATATTCCGAAATATACGAAGGAAGAGTGTACGCGTCTGCAGAAAGCGTTCGGATACGCATATGAGGATGTAAAGACTTCTATCCTTACAATGGCGAAGAATGGCGCCGAGGGGATCGCGGCAATGGGGATTGATGCGCCCCTGTCCGTGCTGTCAAAGAAGCGCCAGCCTCTGTTCGGATATTTTAAGCAGCTTTTCGCTCAGGTTACAAATCCGCCGATTGATGCGATCCGCGAGGAGATCGTGACATCCACTACGATCTACATTGGCAAGGACGGCAACCTTCTGGAGAAGAAGGAAGAGAACTGTAAGATGCTCAGGGTGAACAATCCGATCCTGACAAACACAGATCTTCTGAAGATCAAGAATATGAATGTAGAAGGGTTCAAAGTGGCGGAAATCCCGATCACTTACTACAAGAACACCAGTCTTGAAAAAGCTCTTGAATATCTTTTCGTGGAAGTGGACCGTGTGATCCGTGAGGGCGCGAATATTCTGATCCTGACAGACCGTGAGGTGGATGAATACCATGTGGCGATTCCGTCCCTTCTCGCTGTGTCCGGTCTCCAGCAGCACCTGGTCCGCACGAAGAAAAGGACCTCTGTGGCGATGATCCTGGAGAGCGGCGAGCCAAGAGAAGTACATCATTTTGCGACGCTTCTCGGATATGGCGCCTGCGCGATCAATCCGTACCTGGCTCACGAATCGATCCGCCAGCTTATCGAATCGAGACTCCTGCACAAGGACTACTATGCAGCGGTAGATGATTATAACAGCGCGGTCATCCACGGCATCATCAAGATCGCTTCCAAGATGGGAATCTCAACGATCCAGTCCTACCAGGGCGCGAAAATCTTTGAGGCGATCGGGCTGAAAAAAGAATTTATCGATCAGTATTTCACAGATACCGTGAGCCGCGTGGGCGGTATCGGGATCGAGGAGATTGCCGAGGACTATACCGCGTTCCATACCCAGGCGTTTGATCCCCTTGGACTGGACAGCGATATGACGCTGGACAGCGTGGGAAGGCATAAATATAAGAGCGGAGGGGAAGAGCACCTCTATAACCCGCAGACCATTCACATGCTTCAGCAGTCCACGAAACGGGGAGACTATGGTATGTTTAAAGAATATACCAGGATGGTGGACGAAGAGGGAGAAAAGATCAATTTAAGAGGACAGCTCGACTTTAATTATCCGAAGAAGGGAATCCCGATCGAGGAAGTGGAGAGCGTGGATTCTATTGTCACCAGGTTTAAGACAGGAGCTATGTCCTATGGTTCGATCTCCAAGGAAGCCCATGAGACACTCGCTGTCGCTATGAACCGACTTCACGGGAAATCCAATTCAGGAGAGGGCGGCGAGGAAATCGAGCGTCTGGACACAGACCGCTGCTCCGCGATCAAGCAGGTGGCCTCCGGACGCTTTGGAGTGACCTCCAGATATCTGGTGAGCGCACAGGAGATCCAGATCAAGATGGCACAGGGCGCGAAGCCGGGCGAGGGAGGACACCTGCCGGGCGGCAAGGTCTACCCGTGGGTGGCGAAGACCCGTCATTCAACACCGGGGGTCAGCCTGATCTCACCTCCGCCGCATCATGATATCTATTCGATAGAAGATTTGGCACAGCTCATTTATGACTGTAAGAATGCAAATAAGAACGCAAGGGTCTCCGTTAAGCTCGTATCTGAGGCGGGCGTGGGAACAGTGGCTGCCGGCGTGGCAAAAGCCGGAGCAGGCGTGATCCTGATCTCCGGATATGACGGCGGTACCGGGGCTGCACCGAGAAGTTCCATTCAGAATGCGGGACTTCCCTGGGAGCTTGGGCTTGCAGAAACTCACCAGACGCTGATCGAGAACGGCTTAAGGGAGAGGGTGCGCATTGAGACCGACGGCAAGCTGATGAGCGGACGCGACGTGGCAGTGGCGGCTCTCCTCGGAGCAGAGGAATTCGGTTTTGCCACGGCTCCCCTGGTGACCATGGGGTGCGTGATGATGCGTGTCTGCAACCTGGATACCTGTCCTGTGGGCGTGGCGACCCAGAATCCGGAGCTGAGAAAGCGTTTCGCCGGCAAGCCGGAATATGTGATGAATTTCATGAAGTTCATAGCAGAAGAGCTGAGAGAATATATGGCGAAGCTGGGCGTGCGCACAGTGGATGAGATGGTAGGACGCACGGATCTTCTGAAGGTGAAGGATACTGCCACATCCAGGCGCGCGGCATCCCTTGATCTGAGCAGCGTGCTGTACAACCCGTACGCAAAGCAGAAAAAGGCCATGATCTTTGACCCGAAGAAGGTATATAACTTTGAGCTTGAGAAGACGCTGGATGAGAAGGTACTTGTAAAACAGCTTCTCCCTGCGCTGGAAAAGGGGCAGAAGAGGAGCATCGAAGTAGATGTCACGAACACGGACCGTACCTTTGGCACGATCTTCGGATCAGAGATCACCAGAAGATATCCTGAAGGGCTGGAAGAAGACACCTTTGTGATTAAGTGCAGCGGAGCAGGCGGACAAAGCTTCGGCGCATTCATTCCGAAGGGACTGACCCTGGAGCTGACCGGAGACAGCAACGATTATTTCGGAAAAGGTTTATCGGGCGGAAAGCTGGTTGTATATCCGCCTAAGGGATCAACGTTTAAATCGGATGAGAATATCATTATCGGAAATGTTGCCTTCTATGGTGCTACAAGCGGAAAAGCATATGTAAGCGGCGTGGCAGGAGAAAGGTTCTGCGTGCGCAATTCCGGCGTGCGAGCTGTCGTGGAAGGCGTGGGCGATCACGGCTGCGAATACATGACCGGAGGCTGCGTGGTCATCCTCGGAAAAGTAGGCAAGAACTTTGCCGCGGGAATGAGCGGCGGCATCGCCTATGTGCTGGATGAGGACAGCACGCTCTATACAAGGGTCAACAAGGCAATGGTAAAGATCCGGCGCGTGACGGACAAGTATGATGTGCAGGAATTAAAGGGTATGATACAGGAGCATGTTTCCTATACAAATTCAGAAGTAGGAAAACGTATTTTGGATCACTTTGAGGAGTATCTGTCGAAATTTAAGAAGATCATCCCTGAGGATTACGAGAAGATGATGTCCGCGATCATCCAGATGGAGGAAAAAGGACTGAGCAGGGAAAAGGCGAAGATTGAAGCGTTCAACATAATCAAGAATGGAAGATAGGAGGCGTTAAGATGGGAAAACCGACAGGATTTATGGACTATACAAGAAAAGACAAGGCTGCGGAATCTCCGCTTGAGCGGATCGGGCATTTCAATGAGTTCTATACGCCTCTTTCAAAGGAAGAGCAGGAACTCCAGGGGGCGCGCTGCATGGCGTGCGGCGTCCCGTTCTGCCAGTCCGGATTGAATCTGATGGGCATGGCGAGCGGATGTCCCCTCCACAACCTGGTGCCGGAGTGGAATGATCTGATCTATAACGGCAACTGGGAGGAGGCTTATTACCGTCTTGTAAAGACGAATAATTTCCCGGAATTCACGGCAAGGGTCTGCCCGGCTCTCTGCGAGAATGCCTGCACCTGCGGGCTCAATGAAGATCCGGTGGCCACAAAGAGTAATGAATATGCCATCATTGAAAATGCGTTTGAGAAAGGATATGCAAAGGCGAATCCGCCCAAGGTGCGCACCGGCAAGAAGGTGGCGGTGATCGGGAGCGGTCCTGCAGGGCTGGCGGCGGCTGACCTTCTGAACAGGAGAGGACATGCGGTGACAGTGTTTGAGCGGGAAGATAAGGCAGGCGGACTGCTGCGCTACGGCATCCCCAATATGAAGCTGGAGAAGCAGTATATAGATCGCAGGATCCACATTATGGAAGAAGAGGGGATTGAATTCCGAGTAAACTGTAATGTGGGAAAAGATATAAAACCCGCGCAGCTATTGAAAGATTATGACAGAGTCATCCTGGCATGCGGCGCGTCCAATCCGAGAGACATCAAAGTCCCGGGAAGAGATGCTGAGGGTATTTATTTTGCAGTGGATTTCCTTAAATCTACAACAAAATCGCTCTGGGCTGACGCCGGCCAGGCAGAGGCAAAACTGCCTGGCCAGATGAAGAAGGGCAGTTATATTTCGGCAGAGGGCAGGCATGTGCTGGTCATCGGCGGCGGCGATACGGGGAATGACTGCGTAGGAACCGCTATCCGTCACGGGGCGAAGTCAGTGCTGCAGCTGGAGATGATGCCGAAAGCTCCGGACAAGAGGGCAGAGGGAAATCCCTGGCCTGAGTGGCCGAAGATCTGCAAGACGGATTATGGTCAGCAGGAAGCGATCGCTGTCTTCGGACAGGACCCGAGAGTGTATACCACGACTGTGAAAGAATTTGTAAAAGACAAGAAAGGCAGAGTATGCAAGGCTGTCCTTGTCAGGCTGGAGAGCCGGAAAGACGAAAAGACCGGCAGGATGGTCATGGCTGAGGTACAGGGCAGCGAGTACACGGTAGATACGGATCTTGTACTGATCGCGGCAGGATTCCTGGGCAGTGAGAATTATGTCACAAAGGCGTTTGGCGTGGAAGTAAATGAGCGCACAAATGTAAAGACAGAGCCGGGGAAATATGCGACAAATGTGGAACGGGTGTTTACAGCAGGCGATATGCACAGGGGACAGTCTCTTGTTGTGTGGGCGATCCGGGAAGGACGCGAGGCGGCAAAAGAGACAGACGAGAGCCTGATGGGATATACAAATTTATCTGTCCAGTAGAGATGGAGAGAAGAGATGCAGCGGGAAGGATATGACCCGCTGCATCTTTTTTAGGAGAGCGGGAGTTACCGGAAAAATGTGAAATATTACGAAAGTGTTAAAAATATATTGAAATTTTAGCGTGTATTTATTATAATTTATTACATGGCAGATAAAATGAATTCGGATTTCCCTGCAAGATGTTTTTTTTTTCGGGATTACTGTTGAAAAACCTTCTTTTCTGTTGTATCATGCATTTTGTGGGGATATAGATAATTTTAGTAAGGAAAGGTGAAAAAATGAAATTCAATAAAGTACATAGTGCATTGATCGCGACAGCCCTCACGGCTTCGATGGTCATAACACCTGTATTTGCAGATCCGACTCAGCAGGAGCTGGAGGATCAGAAGGCAAATGCCCAGAGCGAACTGCAGAATCTTCAGACTGAGCTCGACACATTGATCCAGAAAATGGGGGATCTGGAAGATGAGCTGATCAGCACCGGACAGGAGATCACACAGGCAGAAGCAGACCTGGAGGCGGCAGAGGAAAAGAAAGAAGAACAGTACGAAGCGATGAAGCTGCGTATCAAGTTCATGTATGAGTCAGGAACCGGCAGCGCTACAATGGAGAAGGTTATGGGCGCAGGAAATATTTCGGATGTGCTGACTCAGGCGGAATATTCTCAGAAGGTACATGAATATGACCGTACACAGCTCCAGGAATACGCGAATACCGTGACAGAGATCGAGAATCTCCAGGCAACGCTTGAAGAAGAGATGGAAAATCTTCAGGCAACTGAAGATGAATATAAAGCTCAGCAGGAGACGCTGAATAATACGATCTCTTCCAAGCAGGATGAAATCTCCAATCTGGATGAGATGATCCAGGAAGCTGCAAGAAAAGCTGAGGAAGCGCGCAAGGCGGCAGAAGCGGAAGCGGCCCGGCAGGCAGCGAATAATAATAACATTGTCAATACCGGCGGCGGTTCCGGCGGCACAACACCTCCGTACAATGCGGTCACAGGCAACGCGGTCGTTGACCGTGCATACAGCTACATCGGCAAAGCCGAGTATGTATGGGGAGCCTGCAGCCCGGGAGCATTCGACTGCTCCGGTTTCGTGGCCTACTGTCTGACCGGCAATTACGCACGGCTTGGGAATACAAATACATTTCTCGGATGGCCGAGAGTGAGCGATCCGCAGCCCGGCGATGTATGTGTGAATGCAGGACACTGCGGTATTTACATAGGGAATGGACAGATGATCCACTGCGCGGACGTAGGGATCGGTGTTATCATCGGACCGGTACAGGCTGGAATGGTATATGTCCGTTACTAGGAAAATCTAAGAAAAGTTTTACATGATAAAAGATCAGGACTCTGTGCTTCATACACAGAGTCCTTTTTTGCCTTGTGAAAAATCCTGCTTTTATTTTGAAAAGGCGCGCCTATTTTGCCGGTACGATCTCCAGCCAGTAGCCGTCCGGGTCTGAGATGAAATAGATGCCCATGCCGGGATTCTCGAAGCAGATGCAGCCCATTTCCTTATGTTTTGCATAGGCGGCGTCAAAATCATCCGTGACAAATGCGAGATGGATTTCGTTGTCTCCCAGGTTGTAAGGGCGGTCCATATCGCGCAGCCACGTCAGCTCAAGCAGATGGGGAGTCGTTCCGTCCCCAAGATAGACCAGCTTAAAGCTGCCGTCCTCTGCTTCCTTTGTGCGGGTGACCGTAAGCCCAAGCGCTTCTTTGTAAAAATCAAGAGATTTTTCAAGGTCATAAACATTCAGATTGTTGTGTGCAAATGTAAATTGCATATTCAGATACCTCCGTTGGTTTAAATGTCTCTAACAGGATAACACATTCTCTGAGAAAAAAGCAAATGGGCGTGGGAAGCTGGCGTTAACAATTTAGAAACAAAACTCAAATATAATAAAAACAATCAACCGGTATTCTGTATTTGCAGAGCAGATACCGGATTTATGAACAGGAGGGAATCTTCGTGATACACATACTTGTAGTGGAGGATGACGTAAAGCTCAATCAGATCGTATGCACATATTTAAATGACAGCGGTTTTCAGGCCAGGGGATGTCTGTCAGCAAACGAGGCGTACGAGGAAATGTATAATAACCTGTACGACCTTATCATTTCGGATATTATGATGCCCAAGATCGATGGATTTGAGTTTGCCCGGTCTGTCAGGCAGGTGAATAAGACGATCCCTATCCTCTTTATGTCGGCGAAGGATGACCTGCCCTCTAAGCAGAAGGGATTTCAGCTCGGGATCGACGACTACATGGTAAAGCCGGTTGAACTGGGCGAACTGCTGCTGAGGGTCAGGGCGCTGCTCAGAAGGGCCAACATTGAGACAGAGCGCAAGATCACAGTGGGCAATCTCCTCTTGGACGCGGATGCCATGAGCGCCGAGGTGAATGGAGAGGAGATCAGCCTGACGACCAGAGAGTTCAACATCATTTTCAAATTGTTATCTTATCCCAAGAAGACATTTTCCAGAGCACAGCTCATGGATGAATTCTGGGGGATCGACAGCGGCGCCGGCCTCAGGGCGGTGGATGTGTATGTGACGAAACTAAGAGACAAACTTTCAGACTGCGACGGCTTTAAGATCGTGACAGTGAGAGGGCTTGGCTATAAGGCGGTTTTACAATGAAGAGCAGAGAGACAAATAAGCGGAGAGAGGTAAAGGAGAGCCGATTCCCGGCTTCGCTTTTCGCGATCTACCTGGGGGTCCTTTTCCTGATGTCAGGCATCCACACCGGCCTGATCGTTTTTATGAACAAAGCAGGGTGGAATGAGCTTCTTCAGTCGGGCGTACCTATGGCGTATTGGGCGCTCGTGGCAGTGGGGCTTACTCTGTTTACGAGAAAGAAAATAAAGGACACCTACGAGGAACCCCTCCATAAACTTGCGGCAGCTACAGACCAGGTGGCGAACGGTGATTTCTCCGTGTATGTGCCTGCGATCCATACGCAGGACAAATGGGACTATCTGGATGTCATGATCATGGATTTCAACAAGATGGTGGAAGAGCTTGGAAGCATTGAAACGCTGAAAACAGATTTTGTGTCAAATGTTTCCCACGAGATGAAGACTCCCATCGCCATCATAAAAAATTACGCGGAGCTCCTGCGGTCAGAGCATACAACAGAAGAACAGAGAAAAGAGTACGCATTAAACATCGAAGGAGCGGCAAAAAGGCTTTCCGATCTGGTTGGCAATATACTGAAGCTGAACAAGCTGGAAAATCAGTCGATCACTCCGGAAGTCGTATCTTATGACGTGTGCAGGCAGCTATGTGAATGTATCCTTCAGTTTGAGGACGCGTGGGAAGAAAAGGGAATTGAGTTGGAGACAGACATGGAAGACCGTGCGCTGGTGGAGGCGGATGAAAGTCTCCTTGAGCTGGTATGGAATAACCTTCTGTCGAATGCGGTCAAATTTACAGAGCCGGGAGGGAAGATAAAGGTTACGCAGACTTCGGATGAAAGATTTGTAAAGGTTTCTGTTTCAGATACCGGATGCGGCATGGATCAGGACAGCGTGAAGCACATTTTTGATAAGTTCTACCAGGGAGATACTTCCCATTCAAAAGAAGGAAACGGACTTGGCCTGGCTCTCGTTAAAAGAGTGCTGGAATTATCTGACGCTGAGATCAGCGTCTTCAGCGAATCGGGAAAAGGCAGTACCTTTCTTGTGAGTATCCCGCTGCCGGATGGAGCTGAAAATAAGGAAGAAGGTGTGGGCTGATGGAAGAGGCTGGTGTAAAGAAGAGAGAGTTTACCGGATATGAATATAAAGCAGTGACCGCTGACAGCGGCCGGGTCTCTTTTCTGATAGACGGATATCAATGTTTTGGCTGGGAAATGGATGATAATTTTCCGTACGGCCAGAATAGCGACAAGGCGGGAAATCAAAAGAAGATGTCCATCCGCCTGAAACGCAGCCGGAAAATCATCAATAAAATGGAACTGACCCGCCTGCAGAGGAATTTCGAAGCCTGTGTGGGAGAGATCGACACACTGGAAAGCGCAAAGACCTCCACAGCCTCCCTGTGCGCGGTCGCTGCCGGGATCATGGGCACTTCGTTCATGGCGGGTTCTGTCTTCGCGGTAGCCGCGGAACCACCCCGGGTCATATCGTGTATCCTGCTGGCGATACCTGCGTTCTTGGGATGGATCCTTCCTTATTTTCTCTACAAAAGCATTGCCAGGAAACAGACGGAGAAACTGACCCCTCTGATCGAAGAAAAATACGAAGAGATCTATGCGATATGTGAAAAAGGAAATAAGCTGCTGTATTAGCTCAGAAACTGTCATATTGATAAATTGTTTGTGGAATAATGTGGAAAAATTGAAATCGCATTGAAATTCTGGCTGTAATTTATTATAATTTATACAATATTACAGAAGAAACGTAGATTTTCCCTGCCGGAGCATTTGCGGGATATTGGGGGATCGCCCCATTTTCTGTCATATTGCTTATGGATGCAGGGATATGTCTCCTGGATCAGAGGAAGGAGAAAAGATGAGGTTAAAAAAGGTACATAAGTTTTTGGCGGCAGCTCTTATCTGTTCTCTGGCTGTGACTCCGGTGTATGCGGAGCCTGCTCAGGATGAGCTGGAAGATCAGAAAGAAGATGCTCAGAGTGAACTGACAGAACTGCAGACAGAGTTAGATGCATTGATCACAAAGGCGAGCGAGCTGGAGACGAAGCTGATCAATACCGGACAGGAGATCACACAGGCAGAAGCAGATCTGGAAGAGGCTGAGGCGAAAAAGGAAGAACAGTACGCGGCGATGAAACTCCGCATCAAATATATGTATGAGTCGGGAGGGAGTACTGCCACTATGGAAAAGGTGCTGACATCAGGTACATTTTCCGATATGCTCTCCCAGGCGGAATACTCCCGAAAGGTGCATGAATATGACCGCACCCAGCTCCAGGCTTATGCAGATACAGTGACGCAGATCGAAGAACTCCGGACCAAGCTGGAAACGGAGATGGAGAATCTAAAAGCAACTGAGGCTGAGTATGAGGCACAGCAGGCGGCGCTGACAGAGACGATCGCTTCCAAACGAGATGAAATCTCCAATCTTGATGAAATGATCCAGGAAGCGGCGAGAAAAGCAGAGGAGGAGCGCAAGGCAGCGGAGGCCGCGGCAGCAGCGCAGGCAGCTGCAGACAATAATAACACCGGGAATAACAGTGGAACAACGGCCGGTGGGTCAGGAAATACTCCCACAGGCGGTACGTCCGGAAGTACATCCGGAAATGCGGCGACAGGCGGAACGGCAGGAGGATCAGGCGGCGGAAGCTCCAGCTATACAGAGCCCTCCTATGATGTGGTGACAGGAAATGCCATTGTTGACCGTGCGTACAGCTGGGTGGGAAAGGCAGAGTACAGCATGGGCGCCTGCAGTCCGGGGCTGTTTGACTGTTCGGGATTTGTGGCGTATTGTCTGACAGGGCGGTATCAAAGGCTGGGAAATACATATACGTTCCTGGGATGGCCCCAGGTGAGCAGCCCGCAGCCCGGCGATGTGTGCGTGAATGCAGGACACTGTGGCATTTACATAGGAAACGGACAGATGATCCACTCGGCAGATTATGGCATCGGCGTGATCATCGGTCCGGTGCAGAGCGGTATGATCTACGTCCGCTATTAAAAATTTGAACAAGACTATTGGAGAAAAAACAGAGGACCCTGTGGCTGTTGTGCTGCGGGGTCTTTTCTTGTCAGATGGGGTATGCCTGTGTTAAAATGGATGGGAAATCCGTATGAGACAGCAGCCGGCAGAAAACGGCAGAGAGGAAGAAGATATCAGATGGTCATCCGGGAATATGAGAGCGGGGACTTGAGATTTCTCGCTGAGCTTTTCTGCGAGACAGTCCATGCAGTGAATGCCAGAGATTATACAGAAGAACAACTGGATGCGTGGGCGGACGGAACCGTGGATCTGGAAAAATGGGATCTTTCTTTTCGTCAGCACCACACTTTTGTGGCTGTCATGAATGGACAGATCGCCGGATTCGGGGATATGGATGATACCGGTTATCTGGACAGGCTGTATGTGCATAAGGATTTTCAGCGCAGGGGGATCGCTACGGCGCTCTGCGATAAAATGGAAGAGGCAGCCAGAACGCTGCGGTTCACAACACACGCGTCAATTACGGCAAAGCCCTTTTTTGAAGGGCGAGGCTATCAGGCGGTAAAGGAACAACAGGTAGAGCGAAAGGGCGTCCTGCTGACAAATTATGTGATGATAAAAGAGAAGGAGGAAGAATCATGTTAGAAATCGGAACAAAGGCTCCGGCATTTGAACTGCCGGATCAGGACGGAAAGATACATACACTGGAAGAATACAGAGGGAAAAAGGTGATCCTGTATTTTTATCCGAAGGACAATACCCCCGGATGTACAAAACAGGCGTGTGGGTTCGGGGAGCTGTATCCCCAGTTTCAGGAAAAGGGCGCTGTCGTGATCGGCGTGAGCAAGGACAGTGTGGCATCCCACAAGAAGTTTGAGGAGAAGTACGGTCTTCCGTTTACCCTGCTTGCGGATCCGGAACTGACCTGCATCCAGGCTTACGATGTATGGAAAGAGAAGAACATGTACGGCAGGAAGACTATGGGAGTGGTGCGGACGACCTATCTGATCGACGAAGAAGGCGTCATCGTCAAAGCGTTCGGCAAGGTAAAAGCAGCGGATAATCCGGCCCAGATGCTTGGTGAATTGTAATCTGTGGACAGGTCAGAGATGAGACAGCGGAAAAGGGAAAAAGGAATGGTGGAAAAATGACAGAGATCAGGTCTTGGATGAAGAGTTACGCAGAGAAGGCACAGGAAACCTTTGCAGGGCGCATCCGATTTATCGGGCTTCAGGGAAGCTATGGAAGAGGAGAGGCATCCGAAAACAGCGATATCGACGTGGTGCTCATATTGGACCGCCTTGACGCTGAAGATCTGAAAAAATACAGCGATATGCTGGATATACTGCCGCAGAGAGAGCTGGTCTGCGGGTTTGTGTCAGGGTGGGCTGAGATTGAAAACTGGGAGGCTTCTGACCTGTTTCAGTTCTGCCATGACACAATACCAGTGATTGGAAGCCTGGATCGTCTTATGGAAAAGATACATCGGGAGGATGTGCAGAGAGCTGTGAAGATCGGCGCCTGCAATATTTACCACATGTGTGTCCACAATATGGTCCACGAGAAAGATGCAGGGATACTGAGAGAACTGTATAAGTCTGCCCGGTTTACCGTGCAGGCTGTCCTTTATCTCCAGACTGGACAGTATGAGAAACAGCGCAGCCGGATGATGCCCCTGCTCCTTCCAGGAGAGCGACTGATCATGGAAAATGAAGCAGAGATCCGGCGTATCCTGGATGCGGGGCAATGCCTGGATAAGGAGTTTGCAAGGCTGTCTAATGAACTGCTCGCGTGGGCGTCAGAATGGATACAGGGCAGAACGTTTTCCCTGAGCCCGGAGAAAGAGGAGGGACTGTCATGAAGATGAAGATCAGACGCACCATCCCGGATTGGATTCTGGAAGGGATCAGCCTGCTGGTGATCATTGGCACTACTTTCTATCTCATCGCGGGCTGGAATTCTTTTCCAGACCGTATTCCCGTACATTATAATGCAGCAGGGGAGATTGACAGGTGGGGCGGGAAGGGAGAGCTTATTTTCCTTTTTGTGATGACCTGGATACTCTATATCGGGATCACTCTGATACAGCGGTTTCCTCAAATATGGAATACAGGCGTACAGGTGACACAGGAGAACCGAGAGCGTGTATACCGCACTTTGATGTACATGTTGGAGACATTGAAGCTGCTTATGGTGGCAGGACTTACTTTCCTGACTGTGTACAGCATGACAGGGAAAAACCTGCCTGTATGGTTTCTGTTTGTATTTATAGGAGGGCTGTTTGCAGACCTTATCTTCTGGATGGTGTGCCTTGTTTGGAGACGGTGAGACTCCGTTCCGCCATGTAGAAGGCCATAGTCTGAAGGAGAAGGAGATTAATGAAGATTGAATATGACAACGATGAGTTCTTTCAGCAGTATGCCCGAATGGCGAGAAGCCGGGAGGGATTATCCGGCGCAGGGGAATGGCATCAGCTTAAGAAGCTGTTTCCGGACGTCCGGGGGAAGCGGATACTGGACCTTGGATGCGGGTATGGCTGGCATTGCATGTATGCAGCCGATCAGGGCGCGGAACAGATCCTGGGGATCGATATCAGCGCCCGGATGATCGAAGAAGCGGTAAAGAGGAATAAGAGCGAAAAGATCACATACCGCGTGTGCGGTCTCGAAGAGTATGAGTATCCGGAAAAGGCATGGGATTGTGTGGTCTCAAATCTGGCGCTGCATTATATCGAAGATCTGGCGAGCGTATACAGGAAGGTATACCGTACACTGAGACCCGGAGGCACGTTTTTGTTTAATATTGAGCATCCTGTATTTACTGCGGGAGTAGGACAGGACTGGATCAGGGACGAGGAAGGAAAGGCTCTTTACTGGCCGGTGGATGACTATTTCTATCCGGGAGAGAGGAAGACCCATTTCCTTGGATGTGAAGTCATGAAACAGCATCACACGCTCACACAGATCCTGAACGGCCTGCTTTTGTGCGGTTTTGCTCTTGAAGCTGTGGAAGAGGCGCATCCCTCGGAGGAGATGTTGGCGCTCCCTGAGATGAAGGATGAAATGCGGCGCCCCATGATGCTGCTGGTGAAAGCCCGGAAGCCGGAGGACTTTTCACGGAGTGCCGGAGATACTGTTTCCGGGGAAAGGTGCTGCAAAGAAGATCAGAAAGGAAAATGAAGCTATGGTTGAGGAAAAGGATTATTATATGCGGGTCGTCCATGAACTGGTCCGCACGCTGATCAGACTTGTGTTCCGCAAAGATATCGATAAGGATGAGGAGAAAACGGTCCCGCTGGAAGTGCTGGAGCAGTACAAAAGGCTGACCGATATGATTGACGAAGGCCAGATCAACGAGGCTGAGAATCTCCTGCTGGATGGAATGGAAGC
>CALWFS010000011.1 GCA_944377705.1 uncultured Mediterraneibacter sp.
CCTGAGCGCAAGCGAATCGTCCGCTTTGAAATTGTCTTTAGCCACATTCCATTTCTTTTACGTCTTTCCCAGATTACGGAACTGGAACCTGAGCCATATCCCCGCCCGCCGTGAATACGTCTTGAAATACTCCGCGGTTTTCGGACCTTTTTCCGCCTCCCATCCTCACACACAAATCCAGATTTATATCCGGCTATTCTACTTTTACGCGGCTGTTAAATTTATCCAGTGCCAGAGCGCAGACAATTCCAACTGCGATGCAGATCACATTGACAATAGCGGAACCTGCTGTCATAAAACTTTTCACAGGAATGATCATGACAGTAGCTGCGATAACGATGCCCACGATGCCGTGGAAAGCGATGGAATAGTAATTGTCAAACAGCGCGTTGATCGCCTTGGCAAGCAGGATGACTGTGACCAGGGCTCCGATTCCCCCGGGGATCAGGACACCCATGTCAAAGTGCCCGATACCGTCTACAAAAGGAGTATAAAGCCCGAGAGGCATCAGTAAAGTAGAAAAGCTCATGCCCGGAGCAATGACGCTTAAGGCAAGACAGAATCCGCAGAACAGATACCAGAAAAAGTTCGGGGTGATCTCAACCAATGTCATCTGAAGCCCGATGAGCAGTGCGAAAATAACGCACATGCATACTGCAAGAGAGATCCATGAGCCTTTTGTTCTGCCCTGCTCCCCTGCTTCACGGAACAGGGAAGGCAGCATGCCTCCGATCAGTCCGATAAAGAGGCAGACAGACGGATCCGGATACTTATTGAGGAAAAAGGCGAGGATATTTGCAACGCCCAGAAAACCAATGATACCGCCGATGAATACGGGGATCAGTTTCGGCACATGTGTCCGGAAATTTTTAAAAGGATTGGATAAAAGCTCCATGATTGGCTTATAGATGCCGAAGATAACACCCAGAACGCCGCCTGATATGCCGGGAAGAACCGCTCCGAGTCCGATCAGCGCTCCCTGTATGACACGGAACAGAAACTGCAGTGGGTTAAAATTGCTGCTTTGCTTTTTGTTCATATGTTCGTAAATCCTTTCTTTTATTCATATACTTATTTTACAGACCATAGTATTTATACTATTTTTCCGTGGTTTTTGCAAGAGGAATACGGTTTTGCTCTCCGGAGAAGGAGTCCGGTCTTTTTTTGGAGCGTTGACATCACACTGTGAAATCCGTATAATGAGAGACATAAATAAGGAAGGAAACAGCTTATGATCTATGAGAATAATGAAGAAAAAAGAAGTACTCTCTGGCGGACGGTGCTGACCGTCTCCTCAGTGATCATTATCATTATATTGATCTTTTTTATCGTAAAGCTCTTTACAGGCAACCCCCTGGAAGGCAGATGGGTCAGTGAGGACAGCGGCGCTGTGCTTGAGATCGGAGATAACGGGAAAGTGTCCCTGACCGGCAGTACAGACGGGGAAGACAAAGGGGATTCTCCTATGACCTATACTGTGGATACAAAGAACAAGATCTTTACCGTGTATACGGATTCGGCTTATGCAGAAGGAGTCCTGTCGGGTTCCTATGATTATAATATTGAGAAGGATACGCTGACTCTGACGGAGCGTGAGTACGGGGATCAGATGATATTTACAAGAGAGTAGACAAAAAAGAGGAGTTCCGTTTGGCGGGACTCTTCTGCTATCCTGAAGGAGGAGAAGGTATATGTACAGAAATCAGACCAAGGTGATCTCTATCGGAGGAGTTAAGATCGGTGGGGATAACCCGGTGGCGATCCAGTCTATGACGAATACCAGGACAGAAGAAGTGGATGCGACGGTGGCTCAGATACTGAAGCTGGAAGCAGCAGGATGCGAGATTATCCGCTGCGCTGTGCCCACGATGGAGGCGGCGGAGGCTCTTAGCAGGATCAAGAGCCGGATTCATATCCCGCTTGTGGCAGACATCCATTTTGATTACAGGCTTGCCATAGCGGCGATTGAGAACGGAGCGGACAAGATCCGCATCAATCCCGGGAATATCGGCTCGGAAGAGAAGGTGAAAGCAGTTGTTGATAAGGCGAAAGAATATAATGTGCCGATCCGTGTAGGGGTGAACAGCGGCTCTCTGGAAAAGCATCTGCTGGAGAAATACGGCGGCGTTACCGCGGAAGGTATCGTGGAAAGCGCGCTGGATAAGGTGCATATGATCGAAAAGATGGGGTATGACAATCTGGTCGTGAGCATCAAATCCTCAGATGTGATGATGTGTGTGAAAGCACATGGACTGATCGCGAGAGAATGTCCCTACCCTCTTCATGTGGGCATCACAGAGTCCGGGACCGTATATTCCGGAAATGTAAAATCATCCGTTGGTCTTGGAATCATCCTGTATGAAGGAATCGGCAATACGATCCGCGTTTCCCTGACCGGGGACCCGGCGGAAGAGATCCGCACGGCGAAACTTATCCTGAGGACGCTGGGGTTGAGAAAGGGCGGGATTGAGGTCGTATCCTGTCCTACATGCGGGAGGACAAAGATCGATCTTATCAGCCTTGCAAATGAGGTGGAAAAAATGGTGGAAGACATTCCGCTTGATAATATTAAGGTAGCCGTCATGGGCTGTGTGGTGAACGGTCCCGGCGAGGCGAAGGAAGCGGGCATGGGGATTGCAGGGGGCATGGGCGAGGGACTGCTTATTAAGAAGGGCGAGATCGTAAAGAAAGTAAAGGAAGAGGAGCTTCTCGACACATTGAGGCAGGAGCTTCTGAACTGGGAGAGATAAGATTGGAGCAGGTTAAGAGCGATAAAGTATTTTTTCATGTATTTCCCACATTGAAGGCAGAGGATGACGTACAGATCCTGTTCGCAGATGTGGAGGTTAAGAAGATCACGACGAATTCGCGCCGTGATTTTCTTCATGTGCATATATTCAGCAGGCATCTGATCCAGAAGAAACAGATCAGGCAGATGGAACAGAGGATCAAAGAACAGCTTTTTGCGAAAACGCCGGTAAGCATCCGGATCATGGAGGAATATGCGCTGTCAGGGCAGTATACCCCGGAGGCGCTGATGGAAGAATACAGGGAGAGTATCATCCTGGAGCTCAGAGAAATCAGCGTACTCGCAGCAAGTATGTTTGCGCAGGCAAAGATCCATTATGAGGAAGGCAATGTGGTCTGCCTGGAACTCCTTGATACGATCGTATCAGAGGGACGCAGGGAGGAAATCCTGAATTACCTGGAAAAGATGTTTGCCGAACGCTTCCGTATGAAAGCTGATATCCGGATATCTTACCGAGAGCCGTCAGGGGGCGGGAGCCGGGAATATGATGAGCAGAGGATTCAGCAGGAGATCAATGCTATTTTCGAGCGCCGGGCAAGACAGCGCGGAGAGACGCCGGAAACGGGCAGGGCGGCAAAAGACGCGGAATTGCCATCAGGCGCCGGAGAGAAGGAGACAGCAGGATCAGCTTCCGGACACGGCAGCGGAACAGGTGCAGGGAAAGGTCAGGCGCGCGGCACCGACACCCCGGACAGAGGGAGAAAAGGTTTTTCCAAGGGCGGATTTAAGAAAAAGGATTTCTATCGTCCGGTCAAGACCGGGGACGATCCGAACCTGATCTATGGGAGAAACTTTGATGATGAGCCTATCACGCTGGACCAGGTGGTCGCAGAGATGGGAGAGATCACTTTCCACGGAAAGATCATCAGCTTTGAGACAAGAGAGATCCGGAATGAAAAGACTATCATTATTTTTTCGGTCACAGATTTTACAGATACGATCACTGTGAAAATGTTTGCACGCAATGATCAGCTTCCGGAAATATTGGGCGAGCTGAAAAAAGGGGCGTTCGTCAAGATAAAAGGCGTGACAACTATCGATAAATTTGACGGCGAGCTGACCATTGGTTCGATCTCCGGGATAAAGAAGATCGGAGATTTTACGGTGTCCAGAAAGGATCTCAGCCCGTTAAAAAGAGTGGAGCTCCACTGCCATACTAAAATGAGCGATATGGATGGCGTGTCTGAGGTAAAAAATATCGTAAAACGTGCCCACGATTGGGGACACCCTGCCATTGCAATCACAGACCACGGGGTGGCGCAGGCTTTCCCGGATGCAAATCATTATATAGAGACACTGGACGAAGATGATCCTTTTAAGATTATTTACGGAGTGGAAGGCTATGTGGTGGACGATCTGACAGAGATCGCGGTCAATGCGGGGGAACAGTCGCTGGACGATACATATATCGTGTTTGATATCGAGACTACGGGCTTCAGCTCGATCCGCGACAGGATCATTGAGATCGGGGCGGTCAAGGTGAAAGACGGGAAAATCACCGACAGATTCAGCACCTTTGTGAACCCGGAACGGCCAATACCCTTCGAGATTACCAATCTGACCAGCATTACAGATGAGATGGTCATGGGCTCGCCGAATATCGAGACTGTGCTTCCACAGTTTCTTGAGTTCGTGGGGGACGGCGTGCTGGTAGCCCACAATGCCGGTTTCGATGTGGGTTTTATTGAGCAGAACTGCCGGAATCTCGGGCTGGACGACAGGTTCGTCTATGTGGACACCGTAGCGCTTGCGCGGGTGCTCCTGCCGACTTTGTCCAAATACAAGCTGAATATCGTGGCAAAGGCTCTGAATATTTCGCTTGAAAACCATCACCGGGCAGTGGATGACGCCGGAGCGACGGCAGAGATATTTGTGAAATTTGTGGAAATGCTGAAAAAAGACCATATTACCACCTTAAAAGAGATGAACCGCTGCGGAGACCGAAATGTCAACGCGATCCGCAAGATGCCTACCCATCATATTATTATCCTGGCGAAGAATGACATTGGAAGATATAATCTGTACCAGCTCATTACGGAGTCTCATCTGACATATTATGCAAGGCGCCCCAGAATTCCGAAAAGCCTGCTCAATGAATACAGGGAAGGGCTTTTGATCGGGAGCGCCTGTGAAGCCGGGGAGCTGTACCAGGCGGTGCTGGAGAAGCGGTCTTCCGAACAGATCGCAAGGCTGGCTGATTTTTATGATTATTACGAGATCCAGCCGCTTGGGAATAACCGGTTCATGATCGAGAGTGACCGTATGCCGGATGTGACTTCAGACGAGGATCTGAAAAACATCAACCGGGAGATCGTGGAGCTGGGAGAAAAATTCGGCAAACCGGTGGTTGCCACCTGTGACGTACATTTCCTCGATCCGGAGGATGAGGTGTACCGCCGTATCATCATGGCCGGAAAGGGATTTGATGACGCGGACACGCAGCCGCCTCTCTTCCTTCGCACGACAGAAGAGATGCTGGATGAGTTTTCCTATCTGGGCGCGGCAAAGGCTCGAGAGATCGTGATCGACAATCCGGTGAAGATCGCGCGCATGGTGGAAAAAATCTCTCCGGTCAATCCGAATAAGTGCCCTCCGGTCATTGAGAACTCAGACCAGGAACTGAGAGATATCTGTTACCGCAAGGCGCACGAAATGTATGGGGAAGATCTTCCGGTGCAGGTGTCCTCGCGTTTGGAAAAAGAGCTGAACTCGATTATTTCCAACGGTTATGCGGTCATGTACATCATTGCCCAGAAGCTTGTGTGGAAATCCAATGCGGACGGTTATCTGGTGGGATCAAGAGGATCCGTTGGTTCTTCCTTTGTTGCTACCATGGCGGGGATCACGGAAGTCAATCCATTGAGTCCTCATTATTATTGCAGTAAGTGTCATTACAGTGATTTTGAATCTGACGAAGTGAGATCATTTGCCGGGGGTTGCGGCTTTGATATGCCGGATAAGAACTGCCCGGTATGCGGGGAGCCGCTTGTAAAAGCCGGATTTGATATCCCGTTTGAGACATTCCTCGGGTTCAAAGGGGATAAGGAGCCGGATATTGACCTGAACTTCTCCGGAGATTATCAGGCAAAAGCCCATAAATACACGGAAGTGCTCTTTGGAGAAGGACATACGTTTAAGGCGGGGACGATCGGTACGCTGGCGGACAAAACAGCGTATGGTTTTGTG
Source organism: uncultured Mediterraneibacter sp. (assembly GCA_944377705.1). Classification (GTDB taxonomy): domain Bacteria; phylum Bacillota; class Clostridia; order Lachnospirales; family Lachnospiraceae; genus Mediterraneibacter. The sequence goes on from CALWFS010000011.1 coordinate 5,996, forward strand.
AAGAATTATTACGAGGAGCATGAACAGAGAAAACGAAGGTGTGAGATCGAACGGATCACAGAAGGATGCACGGGGATCCGGCGCAGTACGGGGCAGCATCCGGGTGGTATCGTTGTACTTCCTCACGGGCATGATATAAATGAGTTTACACCTGTACAGCATCCTGCAAATGATATGGAGTGCGGGATCATCACGACCCATTTTGACTATCACTCCATTGACCACAACCTTCTGAAACTGGATATCCTGGGACATGATGATCCGACGATGATCCGTACTCTGGAGGACTATATTACTTCGGATGCCATGGAGAATGAATATAATGCGGACCATCCGTTTATTGCAACCGAGATCCCTCTGGATGACGACAAGGTGATCGAGCTTTTCCACGGGACAGATGTACTGGGGATCAAGCCGGAGGATATCGATGGCTGTAAGCTGGGCTGCCTTGGCATCCCGGAGTTCGGTACGGACTTTGTCATTCAGATGGTGGAAGATACAAAGCCGCAGACTCTTTCTGACCTGATCCGTATCTCCGGATTATCCCATGGGACAAACGTGTGGCTTGGCAATGCGCAGGAGTTGGTAAAATCAGGGAAGGCGACCATTTCTACCGCGATCTGTACCCGGGATGATATTATGATCTATCTGATCAATAAAGGGGTGGAGAGCGCCCTTGCCTTTACGATTATGGAAAGCGTGCGAAAGGGCAAAGGTCTGAAGCCTGAATGGGAAGAGGCGATGAAAGCGCAGGATGTGCCTGACTGGTATATCTGGTCGTGTAAGAAGATCAGCTATATGTTCCCTAAGGCGCACGCAGCGGCATATGTTATGATGGCATACCGCATCGCTTACTGTAAAATCAATTATCCCCTTGCCTATTATGCAGCATACTTCAGTATCCGCGCGGATGCATTCTCCTATGAGATCATGTGCCAGGGCAGGGAGAAGCTGAATTACTATATCCAGGATTACAAGAAACGCAGCGACAGCCTGAGCAAAAAAGAGCAGGATGTGATGAAAGATATGAAGATCGTTCAGGAGATGTATGCAAGAGGGTTTGAGTTTACTCCCGTCGATATCTACCGTGCAAAGGCAAAGATGTTCCAGATCGTTGACGGGAAGCTAATGCCGTCCCTGGCAAGCATCGAAGGGATGGGAGATAAGGCTGCTGAGGCGGTCGAGGAGGCTTCCAAGGACGGCCCATATCTGTCACTGGATGACTTCCGCCAGAGGACGAAGGTCAGCAAGACCGTTATAGACCTGATGGCAGATCTGGGGCTTTTCGGCAGCCTGCCTCAAAGCAACCAGATCTCCCTGTTTGACCTGGTGTGAGGCGGAGGGCATGGTCCGGGCGGTCAGGAAGCGTAAATCATGCAGGCAGGTAGTGCAAATCATGCGTAGACGAAGCGGAGGAAGCTGTGCTATAATGGCAGAAATATATTTTTGCACCAGAAAATATTTAATGGAGGACAATCAGAATGTACGACTTTGACGAAATCAGGAACGCAGATCCGGAGATCGCAGATGCGATCAAAGCTGAGATGGGAAGACAGAATTCCCATATTGAGCTGATCGCATCCGAGAACTGGGTAAGTAAAGCTGTAATGGCTGCTATGGGAAGCCCGCTCACCAACAAGTATGCAGAAGGGTATCCGGGCAAGCGGTATTACGGCGGCTGTCAGTGTGTGGATGTTGCCGAGGACCTGGCAAGGGAACGCGCGAAAGAGCTGTTCGGATGTGAGTATGTGAATGTTCAGCCGCACTCAGGCGCTCAGGCCAACATGGCGGTCTTTTTCGCCATGCTTGAGCCGGGAGACACCTTTATGGGTATGAATCTGGATCACGGCGGGCACCTGACGCATGGGTCGCCGGTAAATATGTCCGGTAAATATTTCAATGTCGTACCGTATGGCGTCAATGACGAAGGCGTGATCGATTATGACAATGTTCTGAAGATCGCAAAGGAGTGCAGGCCGAAACTGATCGTGGCAGGGGCAAGCGCTTACGCGCGCACCATTGACTTCAAACGTTTCCGTGAGATTGCGGATGAAGTGGGGGCGTATCTGATGGTAGATATGGCTCATATCGCCGGACTCGTGGCAGCAGGACTCCATCCGAGCCCGATTCCGTATGCTCATGTGACAACTACGACAACTCATAAGACCCTGAGAGGACCCCGCGGCGGGATGATCCTTTCAAGCAATGAGATCAATGAAAAGTTTAACTTTAACAAAGCGGTATTCCCTGGGATTCAGGGAGGACCTTTGATGCATGTGATCGCTGCAAAAGCTGTCTGCTTCAAAGAAGCGCTTCAGCCGGAGTTCAAAGAATACCAGGCACAGGTTGTAAAAAATGCCAAAGCGCTCTGCCAAGGGCTGAAAAAACGCGGCATCAGGATCGTATCCGGGGACACAGACAATCATCTGATGCTGGTCGATCTGACAGAGAAAAATGTCAGCGGAAAAGAGCTTGAAAAACGTCTTGATGACGCCCATATCACCTGTAATAAAAATACGATCCCCAATGATCCCCGTTCCCCGTTTGTCACAAGCGGCGTAAGACTCGGCACACCCGCAGTGACGACAAGAGGGATGAAAGAGGACGACATGGATAAGATCGCCGAGATCATTGCAATGGTGATCGACAGAGAAGAAAACGTTGAGGCTGCAAGAAAGATGGCGGCAGAACTCACGGAGAAGTATCCTCTTTGCTAGAAAATCTGGATTTGTCGGAGAGCCTGGGATTGAGTAAATCGGACGAAAACACCGAAGCGGGAGCGAAGACGTATTCAGAGCGTGTGAGTGGCTTCGGCTCCGCTCCATGAGGCAAGTAAAACTATAAAATCCGGAACTATGCTAAGAGCAGAAATTGGCAGGGGGCAACTCGCCTTCGTCTCAGACAATCCCCCTGCCAATTTCAACGCATAGTTCCGGATTTCTACTTTGTCCAAGCCTCATTCCGAAGTCGCCTCAGTCACCCACACACACGCTCTGAAAGGTTTTCGCAAAGGCGCTTCGCTGTTTTCTGGTTTTGCTCAAGCCGGAGGAACCTCAACAAATGCAGGATTTCGAAGGGAGGGCGAAAGGGGAACTTCTCCACAGACCTGCGGACACATTTCCCAGCTGAGAAAAGGTTCTGTTTCGCCGCTAAAGATCCCCTCTCATCCCACTTTCGAAATCCCATATTTGCTTGTGGGAACTCCCGGTCGGATGAACCCAGAAAACCGCGGAGCATTTTTTCGAAAGCGCTTCAGCACGGAGGTATGGGTGGTTGAGGCGACTTCGGAATGCGGCTTAGAAGAGCTTAAAATCTGCAGGTACGCGTTAAACTGGGCATCGGAATTGTCCGAGACGAAGGCGAGTTGTCCGATGCTCAGTTTTGCTTTTAGCGTACTTGCAGATTTTTTAGTTTTACTTGCCTCATGGAGCGGAGCCGATGCCAGCCATACCTCCGCGCTGAATACGTCCTTGACACATCTTCTCCGCGGTTTTCGGACGTTTTAAGTATCGGCAGTTCCACACACAAATCCAGATTTGTTCATTCTGCCGGATTGTTTTCCTCTGCCTTTTATGCTATCATTTCTTCACTGATACGGGAGGGCTTCTATCCGACCGTCACTCACGCCGCAAGGCTTCTCATTTTCGGAAGATCCGTTTCAGGATGTTTACCCGATGATGGATGTTACCCGCTGATCTTATATTCAGGAAGGGGGATGTCAGGAAATGGCTGGAGCAGTTTAAATAATATTCAGGTGAAGTTTGAGGATAAATCGCTGAGTTTCAAAGAAAAGTCCGTTTTATTGTACATGTAAAAGTGTATAATAAAAAAGTAAAAATCTTGTTGACATTTTACAAGAGCTATAATACTATAATATCAGATGCGAACAATTGTTCGATGCGAGAAAAGGAGAATTTAATTATGGCAGTGAATGAAGAAAAGAAAAAAGCGCTGGATGCGGCGATTGCGAAGCTGGAGAAAGATTTTGGAAAAGGAGCAGTTATGAAGCTCGGAGAATCCGGAGCGCATGTGGCTGTGGAGACAGTTCCCACAGGATGCTTAAGCCTTGATCTTGCCTTGGGACTGGGCGGAGTGCCTAAGGGACGTGTGATCGAGATATACGGACCGGAGTCCAGTGGTAAGACCACTGTCGCCCTTCATATGATCGCTGAAGTGCAGAAGAGAGGCGGTATCGCGGGTTTTATTGACGCGGAGCATGCAATGGATCCGGTGTATGCAAAGAATATAGGCGTTGATATCGATGAGCTTTACATTTCTCAGCCGGACAGCGGTGATCAGGCGCTCGAGATCGCAGAGACTATGGTGAGATCCGGAGCCATTGACATTATTGTCATCGACTCTGTGGCGGCGCTTGTGCCAAAGCAGGAGATTGAAGGAGATATGGGTGACAGCCATGTGGGGCTTCAGGCGAGGCTGATGTCCCAGGCTCTCAGGAAGCTGACTCCTGTGATCAGCAAGTCCAACTGCGTGGTTATCTTTATCAACCAGCTCCGAGAGAAAGTCGGTGTAATGTTTGGAAATCCGGAGACAACGACAGGAGGACGCGCGCTGAAGTTTTATGCCTCTGTCCGCATGGATGTAAGAAGGATCGAGACACTGAAGCAGAGCGGAGAGATGGTAGGAAACCGCACTCGTATCAAGATCGTGAAGAATAAGATCGCGCCTCCGTTTAAGGAAGCAGAGTTTGATATCATGTTCGGGAAAGGAATCTCCAGGGCGGGTGATATCCTTGATCTCGCCGCGGGGATTGATCTGATCAAAAAGAGCGGCGCGTGGTATGCGTATGAAGGCGAGAAGATCGGTCAGGGAAGAGAGAACGCCAAGACCTATCTCGAGAATCATCCGGAACTGATGGAAGAACTGGACAGAAAGGTGCGCGCGCATTATAGTCTGTCAGGAGCTGACGGAGAAGTCGAAAAAGAGAATGCGGATAAGAAAGATGAGGGCATGCCGGATGAAAAAAAGCAGGCATCCCAGAAGAAAGCAGGACAGGAAAGTGATCTTGCTCTCAAAGGCGGAAAGGCAGAATGACAGTTACGAAGATCGAACCGCTGACAAAGATCAAATTTAAAGTATATCTGGACGGAAGCTTTGCGTTTGTGCTGTATAAAGGGGAATTATCCCGGTTCGGTATCAAGGCGGGAGCAGAGATTTCGGAAGAGACAGCGGAAAGGATCCGCAGGGATGTGGTCTTTAAGAGGGCAAAACTGCGGGCCATGCACCTTCTGGAAGATATGGACCGGACAGAGGCGGGACTGCGGGAAAAGCTGCGCCAGGGACTTTATCCTGAGGACGCGGCAGAAGAGGCGGTCCGGTACGTAAAGTCCTTCGGATACCTGGATGACTCCAGATATGCAGAAAATTTTGTGCGGAGCAGGCAGGGCAGCAAGAGCCGGAGAGAAATCCAGGCTCTCCTGCTCAGAAAGGGGATTTCCGCGGATAAGATCGAGGCTGCCTTTGAGGCGTGTTACAGTGAAAATGATGGAGGGGAGGAGGAAGCAGTTCGGAGGCTCCTGAAGAAAAAAAGGTTTTCTCCCGAAGACGTTGACGAGGCGCAGATGCAGAAAATATACGCTTATCTGGCACGGAAAGGATTCCGCTATGACACCATCCGTCAAGTAATACAAAACTATAATGAGAATGCTTGACATTGTTGTGAAAACAGTATAAAATTTAACTGTTGTATTTAAGTAATATGTACAATGAAAATTAAATAAGGAGGTGCTCCTGTGCAATTAAGTTTAGGCGTATGTGTTGTAATTGCCGTGGCCCTCGCGTTGATAGTTGGGATCATTTCCCACTTTGTTACGATTTCCAATCTTAAGAGAAATGCTCAGAGTAAGATCGGAAATGCGGAAGCAAAGGCGAGAGAGATCATCGACGATGCTGTAAAAACTGCTGAAACAACGAAAAAAGAAGCTCTTTTGGAAGTCAAGGAGGAGTCCATCAAGACAAAGAATGATCTTGAGAAAGAGACAAAGGAGAGAAGAGCTGAACTGCAGCGCTACGAGAAAAGAGTGCTCGCAAAGGAAGAGGCGGTTGACAAGCGTTCTGACGCCCTGGAACATCGGGAGTCAAAGCTTACAGCAAAGGAAGAACAACTTCGCCAGCGTGAAGCCAAGGCAGATGAGCTGAGTCAGAAACGTGTACAGGAACTGGAACGAATCTCAGGACTTACCTCCGAACAGGCAAAAGAATATCTGTTGAAAACTGTTGAAGAAGATGTTAAGCATGACACTGCGAAGATGGTCAGAGAGCTGGAAGCTCAGGCAAAAGAGGAAGCTGACAAGAAGGCAAAAGAGTATGTAGTCAACGCAATCCAGAGATGTGCCGCAGACCATGTCGCAGAAACGACGATTTCCGTCGTACAGCTTCCGAGCGACGAGATGAAAGGCCGCATCATCGGACGTGAGGGAAGGAATATCCGGACGCTGGAGACGCTTACAGGCGTAGAGCTGATTATTGACGATACGCCGGAAGCAGTCGTTTTATCCGGATTTGACCCGATACGCCGCGAGGTGGCAAGAATCGCCCTTGAGAGGCTGATTGTGGATGGACGTATCCATCCGGCGAGAATTGAGGAAATGGTAGAGAAGGCGCAGAAGGAAGTCGATACCATGATCAGAGAAGAAGGAGAAGCCGCTGCTCTTGAAGTGGGCGTGCCTGGCATTCATCCGGAGCTGATCCGTCTTCTCGGACGCATGAAGTTCAGGACGAGTTATGGACAGAATGCTTTGAAGCATTCCATCGAGGTCGCACAGCTCGCAGGGCTTTTGGCAGGCGAGATTGGTATTGACGTGAGAATGGCGAAACGCGCCGGACTTTTGCATGATATAGGCAAATCGATCGACCACGATGTAGAAGGGTCACATATCCAGATAGGTGTGGATCTCTGCAGGAAATACAAAGAGTCCGCAACTGTTATTAATGCTGTGGAAGCGCATCACGGGGATGTGGAACCGCAGACTTTGATCGCGTGCGTAGTGCAGGCTGCTGATACGATTTCAGCGGCACGGCCGGGCGCAAGGCGAGAGACCATCGAAACATATACAAACAGATTGAAACAGTTAGAAGAGATTACCAACCAGTTTAAAGGTGTGGAAAAATCTTTTGCCATTCAGGCAGGAAGAGAGATTCGTGTTATGGTAGTTCCAGAGCAGGTATCTGATGATGATATGGTGCTTCTGGCCAGGGATATTGCAAAGCAGATCGAATTCGAGCTTGAGTACCCCGGTCAGATCAAAGTAAATGTAATCCGTGAGTCACGGGCGACAGATTACGCAAAATAGTAATGGATCATAACAACAGATGAAAGATCAGCCCTTGTCGCAAGACGGGGGCTTTCTTTTTTACATGATGAAAGAGAAGTAAAGGAGAAGAGGAGCATGAGCGATCAGATTAAACGTCTGAAAAGAGAACTGAAATTCAAGGGGAAGATTATTGATTTTTATCAGGATACAATGGAGATCAATGGGGACCATACAGTGATCTGGGATTTCATCAGGCATAAGGGAGCTGCCGCGGTTGTTCCTGTCACGGCGGATGGCAGGATTCTGATGGTGAGACAGTATCGGAACGCGCTTGACAGGTATACGCTGGAGATCCCTGCGGGTGCGCTCGATGCGGAGGATGAACCGGGTAGGGACTGCGCGTCCCGAGAGCTGGAGGAAGAGACCGGATACCGGAGTGAGAATCTGGAATGGCTGATCACGCTGCGCACAACAGTTGCTTTCTGCAATGAGAGGATCGAAGTATATGTGGCTAAGGATCTCATCCCCTCAAAACAGCATCTGGATGAGGATGAATTTATTGAATTGAAGGCATACACTATTGAAGAACTTAAGGAGAAGATCCTCACAGGAGAGATCGAAGATGCTAAGACGGTCGCGTCGCTTATGGCTTATGCGGTAAAATATCATGTATAAAAGAAAGACCCCGGCATATAATGAAATATCCGGCGGGACCGGCAGTCCGGTCCCCGGGGCGGAACATTCCAGGAGGGATCAGGAGGCGCCATGAAGATATTTCGTTCCAGAAAACAGTTTCTGGTTTTCTTTATGCCGGGGTTTTTGCTCGGCATTATTTATGTAAATTTTATCGCTCGCAAATATATGGCTGAACCAGGGATATTCAGTGATTTTTTTCTGAATCAGTTTCAGTCAGTGAGTATAGACGCAAAGGAGTATATCTGGTATCTTCTGCGGCTGCGGGCGGTGCCTTTCCTCGCTTTGGCGGGACTGTCCTTTACAAAAGCCGGAAAAGCATCTGCTGTCCTGTTCCTCGTTTGGACGGGCATTTCAGCCGGGATTCTGGTCTCTGCGGCGGTGCTGAACATGGGGATCAAGGGAAGCCTTCTCTGCCTCGTAGGTCTGTTCCCGCAGTTTGTGCTCTACATCCCGGCGTATGTGGTGCTTTTGTGGTATTGTTATACAGTCCCGCATACACGCTGGAACCGCCAGAAAACAATCTTTGTATCTCTCGCCATGTCAGTTGGGATTATCCTGGAAATATATGTGAATCCCATAATCGTCAAAGCGTTTCTGTCCGTGCTGTGATCAATATACAGCACGGATTTTTTATCTACATACGGTGGACAGAGGGGCGGGAAGCGGTCAGAAGGGCAGCAACAGCGAGTCCGGATACGACAAACTGGCTGGCGAGAAGACCCCACAGGTAGCCCTGGATACCAAATCGGGGGATTGCGAAAAAAACTCCGCCGATGCGGACGAGCAGTCCGGCTACATTAATCAGAAATGTAAAAAGCGTCTTGCCGAGACCGTTAATGGCGCTCATCAGAGCAGTGTTGGTATACAGAAAAGGACAGATCCATGCGAGAGTAAGGATAAACCTTCCGGCTGTACTGCTGTGGAAAAGGACGTTTCCGATCAGATTACCGAAAATGAGAAAGAAAAGACAGCAGGAGAGCCCCAGCACAAGACAGCTCCCGGCTGCTTTTTTGAGCAGTCTGACCATGGCTGTACGATCGCCGGATGCCTGGGCAGCGCTGACAGCAGGCAGGAGCACAGTGCCCACGGAGTTTGTAACAGCAGAGGGGAAGAGAATGCAGGGAAGAGCCATACCGGTCAATACTCCGTATGTACTTAAGGCAGCGCTTCCGCTCATGCCATAGAGCTTTAGGCAGGCAGGGATGGAGGCTGCTTCCACACTTTGGAGAAGGGTGACCGCAGCACGATTGGCGGTCAGCGGTACGGACAGCGTAAGGAGCTCGCGAGTATTCCGTGATACAGATGCAGGGGAAGGGATCTGTCCGAAGGGTTTACGGGCAGAGAGCATTTTTGAAGAAAATACGGCGGAGGCAAACTCCCCGGCTGCAATCCCTGCCGCGGCAAGTTTGATCGACGGTACTTCTCCCGTATCCTTCATAAATATAAAAAGAAGGACAACGAACAGGATCCGGGCAGTCTGTTCGATGAGCTGGCTCATAGCAGGCAGCTCCGTGCGCTGTATGCCAAAGCTGTACCCGCAGATGCAGCTATGGACAGCGGCGCACGGCAGGGCGTAGGAGATGATGATCAGCATTTCGGCGCATCTGGGATCTCCTAAAAATGTTTCTGCTATGAAGCCGGCGTTTTGCTGAATCAGCAGAACTTCAGCTAAAGACAGGATGAGGGTAAGGCAGAGGGCGATGCGGAGTACGTTCCCTGCTTCTTCTTTTTGACCCAGGGACACTTTTTCTGCTGTCATGCGGGAAACAGCGGTTTGGAGCCCTGCGGTACTGATGGAGAGGCAGAGCGCGTATACAGGAAAAATGAGCTGATAGAGCCCCACACTTTCCTCACCGAAGGCATGGCTGAGAAAGATGCGGAAGAAAAAACCCATGAGTCGGGATATCAGCCCTGCGGATGTGAGGATCACGGCGCCCTGGAGTAACTTGTGTTTTGTAAACATTTGAGACACCTCTTATGGCACACTTTTTACAACATATGTCAGTTCATGGCTTGACAGAACATAGCAGGAGTGATATTCTACAAAAGTAAATCCTAGTAAATTACTAGGAGATAATTACAAGATCAGAGAAGGTGGGAAAGTGAAGCTGTCTACAAAAGGAAGATATGGTCTGCGCGCCCTGATCGATCTTGCACAGTACAGTACCGAAGCGCCGGTTTCGATCACCAGTATCTCAGCGCGCCAGGATCTGTCAGAGAGGTATCTGGAACAGCTGATGTCCATGATGAAGAAGGCAGGGCTGGTTAAAAGCGTCAGAGGCGCAGGGGGAGGATATGTGCTGGCAAAAGATATGGCAGAGATCTCTGTGGGAGATGTGCTGCGAGCCCTGGAAGGCAGTCTGGAGCCTGTGGAATGTGCCGGGCTGGAACCGGATGGAGGTTGCAAGGCGGCGGACTACTGTGTAACAAAATATGTCTGGCAGAGGATCAATGACAGTATCAGCCAGACCGTGGATGAGATCAGGCTCGACCAGCTTGTCGAGGAGAGCAGAAGAAAGCAATGTGCCGGGATGGACCGCACAGCTTGTAAGAATTAGACATATAAGGCCTGACAGAAAAGGCTGCGATACTATTTACAGAAAAACAGAGGGTTATGGAGGTAGAGATGAAAAAACTGATTTATCTTGACAATGCGGCAACAACAAAGACATCGCCTGAAGTGGTGGAGGCAATGCTGCCGTATTTTACAGAGCATTATGGAAATCCGTCAAGTGTGTACGGATTTGCTGCGGCAAATAAGGAAGTGATCAAAAGGCAGAGAGAGATTATTGCGGGTGTCCTCGGGGCAAAAAGCAATGAGATCTATTTCACCGCAGGCGGAACAGAGGCGGATAACTGGGCTCTGATCGCTTCGGCAGAGGCTTACGCGGCAAAAGGAAAGCACATTATTACTACAAAGATCGAACATCATGCAGTCCTGCATACATGTGAGTATCTTCAGAAGCGCGGATACGAGGTGACTTATCTCGATGTAGACGAAAACGGTCTTGTGGATCCGAAAGCAGTGGAGGATGCGATCCGGCCGGATACGATCTTGATTTCAGTGATGTTTGCGAATAATGAGATCGGCACAGTGGAACCGATCTCTGAGATCGGAAAGATCGCAAGGGCGCATGGCATCCTTTTTCATACAGATGCAGTGCAGGCGTTTGCACAGATCCCCATTAATGTGGACGAGTGCAATATCGATATGCTCAGCGCCAGCGGACATAAATTAAACGGACCGAAGGGAATCGGGTTCCTCTACATCAGAAAAGGAGTGAAGATACGTTCCTTTATCCACGGAGGAGCCCAGGAGAGGAAGCGCCGCGCCGGTACGGAAAACATGCCGGGTATCGTGGGACTTGGAAAAGCGGTGGAGCTGGCGGCGGCATCCATGCAGGAACGCGCGGAAAAAGAAACGCGGCTTAGGGATTATCTGATCAGCAGGATTGAAAATGAAATTCCATACTGCCGGCTGAACGGGGACCGGGTGAAGCGTCTCCCGAACAATGCAAACTTCAGTTTCCGGTTTATCGAAGGGGAAAGTATGCTGATCAAACTGGATTTCAAAGGAATCTGTGCATCGAGTGGTTCGGCATGTACATCGGGGTCTTTAGATCCTTCCCATGTACTTCTGGCAATTGGTCTGCCCCATGAAATTGCACATGGTTCTCTGCGGATGACTCTGGGCAGTGATACGACAAAAGAGGATATTGATTATACGGTGGACAGCCTGAAAGAGATCGTCAAAGAGATCCGAGCCTTATCACCGCTTTACGAAGATTTCTTGAAAAAACAAAAATAGAGCAGCTGATCTGCGAAATAAAGATAAAATTAAAATACCAGGAGGAATAACAGATGTATACAGAAAAAGTAATGGATCATTTTCAGCACCCGAGGAATGTAGGCGAGATCGAAAACGCCAGCGGAGTCGGCACAGTCGGCAACGCAAAATGCGGGGATATTATGAGGATCTATCTTGATATTGATGAGAACCAGATTATCCGTGATGTGAAATTTAAGACATTCGGCTGTGGAGCGGCAGTAGCGACCAGCAGCATGGCTACAGAGCTTGTCAAAGGAAAGAATATTCAAGAGGCAATGCAGGTCACAAATAAAGCGGTGATGGAAGCGCTGGACGGGCTCCCGCCGGTAAAGGTGCACTGTTCCCTTCTTGCAGAGGAAGCGATTCACGCGGCTCTCTGGGATTATGCGGAAAAGCACGGGATTAAGATTGAGGGCCTGGAGAAGCCGAAATCCGATATTCATGAGGATGAGGAAGAGGAAGAAGAGGAATACTGATGAGTAAAGTAGTCGTCGGAATGTCCGGGGGTGTGGACTCTTCGGTGGCGGCGTATCTCCTGAAAGAGCAGGGGTATGACGTGATCGGCGTGACTATGCAGATCTGGCAGGATGAGGATGCCTGTTCTGTGGAGGAAAATGGCGGATGCTGCGGCCTGAGCGCCGTGGAGGACGCCAGGCGGGTGGCGGCGGCCCTTGACATTCCCTACTATGTAATGAATTTCAAAAAAGAATTTCGCGAAAATGTGATCGACTATTTCACGGAGGAGTATCTGAACGGGCGGACGCCGAACCCGTGTATTGCCTGTAACCGGTATGTGAAGTGGGAAGCTCTTTTGAATCGCAGTCTGTCCATAGGAGCGGATTATATCGCTACCGGTCATTACGCAAGGGTCGAACAGCTTCCTGACGGAAGGTACGCCCTGCGCCGATCAGCCACACTGGCAAAAGATCAGACTTACGCTCTCTATAATCTGACTCAGGAGCAGCTGAAGAGGACGCTGATGCCGGTAGGAAGATATTCGAAGGAAGAGATCCGCTCTGTGGCGGAACAGATTGGACTCCTTGTGGCAGACAAGCCGGACAGCCAGGATATCTGTTTTGTCCCGGATGGGGACTATGCTTCTTTTATCGAGGGAGAGGTGAGGGGGAAGACCGGAAGAGGTCTTCCCACAGGAAATTTTGTGACTTCGGATGGACGTATTCTGGGACAGCACAAGGGCATTGTCCATTATACAGTGGGACAGCGCAAGGGATTGGGGCTGGCTCTTGGGTATCCGGCGTTTGTGCTGGAAATTCGTCCGGAGACGAACGAAGTTGTCATAGGTACTTACGAGGAATCTCTTACTCAGACTGTCCGCGCGGATCGTCTGAACTTCATGTCAGTGGAGGATCTGACGGAGCCGAAGCGCGTGTTTGCCAAGATACGCTATAATCACAAAGGAGCATGGTGTATTGCGGAAAAGGCGGGATCGGACGAGATTGTCTGTCATTTTGAGGAAGCCCAGAGAGCAGTGACGCCGGGACAGGCACTGGTGCTCTATGACGGAGAGTACGTACTGGGAGGGGGGACGATTCTGTGAGTGAAGAAAAAAGGGATACAACCGGGGGGATCCTCTGCGATTCTCATCTGCATACGGAGTTTTCGACTGACAGCGAGTCTCCGGTAAGGAGTATGCTGGATGCGGCGGTTGAGCGCGGGCTTAAAGCGGTATGTATCACGGATCATATGGATCTGGATTTTCCTCCTCAGGAAGGAATGGAGATTTCTGATGGGAGACCGCCTTTCTTCTTTGAGATGGAAGAGTATTTCAAAACGCTTGTACCGCTCAGGGAAGAGTACAGGGAACGGCTGGATGTGCGGATCGGGATTGAGATCGGTCTGCAGCCGCATCTGGGAGAGAGATACAGGGACCTGGTACAGGCGTATCCTTTTGATTATGTCATTGGATCGGTTCATCTGATCCGCAGGCTGGACCCCTATTATGGAAAGCTGTTTGAAGGCAGAGCGGATGAGGAGGCATACAGGGAGGCTTTTACTGAGACTCTCCGCTGTCTTGAGGCTGTGAGCGATTTCGACTCCCTTGGACATCTGGATTATGTGGTGCGTTACGGGAAGCATCAGGCAGAGGAGTATTCTTACCGGAAGTTTGCGGATGAGATCGATGAAGTTCTGAAAAAGCTGATTTCCATGGGAAAAGGACTGGAGATGAATACAGGCGGACTGAAATACGGGCTTGGCTTCTGCAATCCCCATCCGGATGTGATGAAGCGCTACCGGGAACTGGGCGGTGAGATCGTTACCATCGGAGCGGATGCGCACCGACCGGAGCATGTGGCATATAGCTTTGAACAGGCGGCAGAGATACTCAGGGAATGCGGTTTTCGATATTACGCGGAATATAGGGAGCGCAGGGCAGAATTTTTTAAGCTTTGAAAGTATACAAAATGACCGAATGATTTTGTGCGAAATGTACAGAATAATTCAATGCGAGGCCTTTACACGCGCTGCACAGCTCCTGCCGGAGTGTAAACAGTCTGGAGGAAAAGCAGATTCAGGCGCGCTGAACTGTTACAACAATTTGTATTTAGGACTTGAATTTTTGTTTCCATTTTAGTACAATTATTCTAGTTGATGAATCCTTAAATGTTTTACCTGTAAGGATTCATTGTTATGGCTGTAATACAGTCAAATATTTTCAATTTCTTAGGAGGAATTAATCATGGCAGTAAAAGTAGCGATTAATGGATTTGGACGTATCGGACGTCTCGCTTTCAGAC
>CALWFS010000012.1 GCA_944377705.1 uncultured Mediterraneibacter sp.
ACTGTATCCAGTTCGTCCGCCTCCAGCTGTACGGGCGCAGACGTTTTTCCCACGGCTCCGAAAGTGACCGCAGACCCGAACGTTTCACCGCAGATGCGGCTGATAACCCCCTCCTTCCCCATTGACATGGTAATGACCGGGATTCTCGCATGCTCTGTGACCATCTCCTCTGTGGCAGCCAGCAATGTCAGCACATCCTTCCTGCTCTGGGGCATGACTGCGATCTTGGCGATATCCGCCCCCAGTTCCTGCATTTTTATAAGCCTGGACACGATCTCCCCACGGGGCGGAGTCCTGTGGAAATCATGGTTAGACGCCACGATCTTCACCCCTGCCAAATGTACTGCTTCTATAATTTCTTCCACATACCTTTCTCCGGTGAACACCTCCACATCGACCAGATCTGCCAGTCCGGTCTGAGCAGCCTCTCTGTTTAACTGTACATAGGCCGGACCGTCAATTTCCTTCTCGCCGCCCTCCTTCAATGTGCGGAGGGTAAAAAGAATGGGAATTTCTCCCAGGGCATCCCGCAGATCCTGCAGCATTTTCATTGTCCTCTCCGGATCAGAAATGCCCTCAAACCAGTCTGCCCGCCATTCCACCAGATCCGCGGCAAAAGATTTTACTGTCTTTGCAGCGCGCAGGATCTCCTGCTCTTCCCTGCCCGTAATGGGAACGCAGATCTTCGGTCTGCCTGCCCCTATCTCAACATTTCTGACTGTAACTGTCCTCATGATGTTTTTCTCCTTTCGGTCCTTATCCCGTGCCTTCTCACACTGTCTTCCATTTCCTGACTTTTTCTTTATAATAGATCACACCCTCGCGGACGATCTGCGGGTTTCCATCCCTGACCTCCACTTCTGTGACCGAGCAGTTAGGCGGCACCTCATGCTGCCAGAATTCTGACACAGAAAGATTTCCCCTGATCCGGTTCAAAAGGGCCGTCATTGCAGCTCCGTGTGTGGACACAAGGATACAGCAGTCCCGCAGTTCTTCCCTTTCACATATTTCTGTAAGAAAATCTCCGGTCCGATCGTAGAGCTGAGGGATCGTCTCCGCATCCTGAGGCGGGATATAATTGGCTGTGTCAGTGAAAAATCGGTTAAACGCCTCACTCTCCGGCTCCCGCTCCTCCCCGCCGGTCCGCATGCCTTCATAACTGCCAAAAGACAGTTCTTCGATCCGACCATCCTCATAGAGAGGAACCCCTCGGTCCCCGAGTATGATCTGTGCCGTTTCCTTTGCTCTTGAAAGAGGGCTCGTATATCCCATGTCGATCCGAACGTCCTTCATCCCCTCCGCAGTCTCCCGCGCAAGATGCCTGCCGTAGTCATTCAGCGGGATATCCGTATGCCCCTGCACTCTGTGTATCCTGTTCCAGTCCGTTTCTCCGTGGCGGACGATATACAATCTCATAGCGCTTTCTCCTTTGTGTCCTTGTGTTTTTCTTTTCCTGAGTCTATAATGAAATCTGTACTTCCAGGGAGAAGACTCCCTGACAGAAAGGAATGATACTGAAATGAATAAGATCACCAGCTTTACTATTGACCATATCCGGCTTGTGCCGGGCATTTATGTATCCAGGAAGGACACAGTCAGCGGCGCGGTCATTACCACATTTGACATCCGAATGACCAGCCCCAATGATGAGCCGGTCATGAACACGGCAGAGGTCCACACCATCGAACACCTGGGGGCCACCTTCCTGCGCAATCACGAGATTTACAAAGATCGGGTCATCTATTTCGGTCCTATGGGGTGCCGCACAGGCTTTTATCTCCTCCTTGCGGGAGACTATGATTCCTCTGACATCGTCCCGCTCATGAAGGAGATGTTCTCCTTTATCGCAGTCTACGAAGGGGACATTCCCGGAGCTTCAGCGCGCGACTGCGGGAATTACCTGGACATGAATCTTTCCATGGCAAAGTATCTGGCAGAGAAATTCCTGACGGATGTCCTGACGGATATCCAGGATTTCCAGCTTTACTATCCGGAATAAAAAATCATCCAAAGCAGGAAAACCGCCGGGTTATGTTCCCGGTCTCACGCCTTCCAAAGGCATCCGGGATCATTCCGGCGGTGATATTCCGAGATTATCTGCGTTTCTTCAGCACTTCTCTCCTGATATACTGATAAGTCGTCTCTTCTCCCTCGTCTGCAAGCATATGGAGCAGCTTTTCCAAGAGCTCTTTGGTCTCCGGGTGCATCAGTTCCCCCGCCTTTCCGTTCTCATAGTATTCCAGAGGATCGCTGTCCTTGTACTGGCCTCCTTTATATACCTTGCTTGCCGCAATCCGGTCAAGGAACATTTCCACCACATATCTGACGGGCATCTTCATCCCCGCCAGGATCCCTGTCCCGTCCAGACTGTAATCGATCCAGTATTCATAGTGATGCTTGTTCCGCCCTTTATGATGCAGCCATGCGGAAGAATATCCTTTGTCTTCCCTCTCCGCGTTATTGGGACTGCGGTTCCCCTGATAATACCTGCATCCCACACGAAATTCTGTCCATCCGTATTTTGAGAGGTCATGGAGGAGCCCCTGCCTGTAAAGCCCTACGCGGAAACACTCTTTCATCACGAGGAATTTATGCTTTGTGATCGTACAAAAATGCTTTAGCGGCTTCATGGTTTTTTCCGCCTTTTTCCTTTATCCGCCTTCTTTTCCAGCTCCGTCCCTGTCAGGACCGCAATGCTCCTCTCCTTCAGCTCGATGCTCTTCTGCTCCTCAAGCGCGGCAGGTTCCTTAAGAATACCCTGCTGCGTGTCAGCCGCAAGCTTCCAGCCTCTTCCCTTTCCCGGGGATGGAAGGGCAAACGCATGAGGGATCCAGTGCATGTTATAAGCGATAAAGCACTCCCTGTCCCCGGCTCCTGTACCAGAGTAGAGAACTCCGAGCTGGCGGCTGGATACCTCGTTTTTCACCTGCCATGCGCTCTCTCCATGGTAAGATACATCCGGCACTCCGCAGGCCGTACGGTCCATCCCCTTAAGCTCATCCTCACGGTGCAGGCACGGATGCTCCCTTCGCAGGGCGATCAGATCCTTCACAAACCCGAACAGGGTCTGATCTGTCTTAAGCCTGCTCCAGTCCACCCATCCTGTCTCGTTGTCCTGACAATACACATTGTTGTTTCCCTTCTGCGTATTATAGAACTCATCCCCTGCCAGGATACATGGAGTTCCCTGGGCTGTCAGGAGGAGGAAAAATGCGTTCATCACCTGGTTTTTCCTAAGCGCCATGACCGCCCGCTTCCGGCTCGGTCCCTCTGCGCCGCAGTTCCAGCTGAAATTATAATCCGGTCCGTCTGTATTGTTTTCTCCGTTTGCCTCATTGTGCTTGCTGTCGTATGAGACAAGATCCCACAATGTAAACCCGGTCTGAGACGTAATATAATTAAACTTTCCGTCTACTGCGGAGTTGTGGGACAGCGCCCACATTACATCATTGACCATATTTTCATCGCCTTTGAGGAAACGGCGCATCACATTCTGGAACGCATCGTCCTTGCGCATCAGTTTAATGTCCTTCAGTAACGGATCCGCACAGAGGATTTCCCAGGGAACCGTATACGGATTGACCACAAAGCCGTCCACATGGTATTCCATCATATAGAACCTCAGACATTCCAGCACCATCTGGACCGGAACCCCTTCCGCAAACGGCATCTCAAGCACCACTTCGATCCCTCCCCGGTGACACGCCCGGACCATATCCTTTAACTCCCTGACCGCGGATTCTCCCGCGGCATACGCCTCCTTTGGAGCAAAGTAATAAGCCGGGCCATAGCCCCAGTAATTTATCTTTCCCTTTTTACAATCTTCAAACTCATAGACCGGCATGCACTGGATCTGATTGATCCCCAGTTCTTTCAGATAAGAAAGCTTCTCAACCACGCCCTGATAAGTGCCCTTGTGCCGTGCCCTGGAAGAGCTGTGCTTCGTAAAACCGCGCACATGGAGACTGTACGCCACCACTTCATCCCAGCGCAGATGCAGCCTTCTGTCGTCCCCCCAGTCATACTCCGGAGAGATAAGACGCCCCCGGATCTCATGGGCTGACAGATCCCTCTCCCTTCCAAATACTTTTTTCCCTGTGATCTCCCTGACATAGGGATCGATCGTCACTTTCCCGTCGACCTCAAAATTATACTCAAATTTCCCTGCATCGATGCCTTGTATGGCAAGAAACCGGACCTCTCCCACGCCCTCTTCCTCACGCATCTCAAAGCGAGCCGCCGGCTGTGTTTTTCCTCTCCGGTACAGTAGGAGCGCGCAGGACTTCCCTTTCGGGACCTGTATAGAAAAATTAATCCTGTCCTGTTCTACTGCCGCGCCGAACGGCTGTGGCTTTCCCGTTGTCTTCTCCATAGTCTGTTCCTTTCCTACTGCCATCCGTCAGTTCCATACATCTCCAGATTGTCTCTGTTTATAAAAAATGTCTCGACACTGATCTCCTTTTCATACGCGCCTCCGTCAAGGAGCGCTGCCGCTGTTTTGACCGCTGTCTTCCCCATATTGATAGGAGACTGTGCTCCGACTCCTGCCATAGGGCTTGCGGGATCTGCCATTGCACTTTTTACGTCCGGCGATCCTCCCACGCTGTATACCAGAATATCATTGCGTCCTGCATCGCTGAGAGCCTGGAGTACCTCTACGGCCATCCGGTCATCCCCGCACATGACTGCGTCGATCCGGGGATCCTCTGCCAGGACAGCCGTCATCGCTTCCTTCACCCCGGTCTCTGTGTTCCCCGCATCAATCCTTTTGACTACCTCAAAGCCCTTGTTTCTGACCGCCTCTTCAAACCCTGTGATACGGGCATTGACCGCAGCATTCTGAGGGCTTTCGACAAGCACCAGCTTACCACCGTCAGGCTTTCTCTCTGTCAGATTCTGGGCGCATACTTTCCCTGCATTCTCATCATCTGACCCGATAAACGCATCTGTCAGGTCCTGCGCGTCTACCCGCACCGCCAGATTGATTACAGGGATATCCGCCTCCTTCAGCGCTTCCAAAGATTCTGTGATCTGCTTCTGATCCACAGGGCACAAGAATACCAGATCCACCTGTGCGTCTATCATCTCCTGAATCTGTGACGCCTGCAAATCCGGATCCATCTGCGCATCCCGAACCAGGATCGGATCCCCCCGGTTTTCCAGCTCAGTCCCGATAGAGTCTTTCAACACCTGATAGAAAGGGTTCGACAGATCCGGGCAGCTGTATCCGCAAAGCATGTTTTCTTCCAGAGTCCCAGTCTCCTCCTCCGCCTCTTCCACAACGGCGTTATCCTCCGGCGTGCCTACGTTCTGCTTGCATCCGGATATAAAAATAACGGCAGCCACTGCCATAAGTATAAATCTGATCCTTTTCTTGTTCATCTTTGTTACTCTCCGTCCTGGTCTTGTTAGCATTCACTCTTTCATTCTATCGTGTTTCAGAGGAATGTCAATAATCTTATCTCTTGCTTTTTCGATTTCTTTCTGATACCATCATGGTACGATACTGCTGTGGCAGACTTAAAGGAGAAACACATATGAATGAAAATGAATCACTCACAGTAACACTGACACTGGAAAACGATGAAGAACTGGAATGCGCCGTGCTCACGATCTTTGAGACAGACGGCAGGGAGTACATTGCCCTTCTTCCCCTGGATGAAAACGGGGACAATGATGACGGTCAGGTATATCTTTACCGTTTTATCGACAACGGCGAGGATGAGGAGCCCGGACTGGAAAACATTCTTGAGGATGATGAGTTTGAGCGTGTTTCCGAGGCATTCAACGGATGGATGGAGGAACAGGATTTCGGCGACATCGACCTGGATGATATCGAATGATACTAATCCCCATCCAAAAGTTCATCCACAAAGCGGGAAGGAGCTGTCTCTTTCCCGTTTTTTTCTTTTACATAACAGATCTTGAGCACATTTTTTGCACGGGTCATGCCCACATAAACGAGCCGCCGCTCTTCCTCCTCCGCCTTCTCGCTCACTGCCTTCTTATAAGGCATCCTGCCCTCATTCGCCCCGATCAGGAGCACCGTGTCGAATTCCAGTCCCTTTGCCGCGTGCAGGGTCATCAGACGCACCCCTTCCCGGGACGCCTCTTTCATCCGCTCCTTCTTTTTCAGTGCCTCCGTATATTCTTCAATATGAGTAAACCACTCCCCGATGGAAGCATACGGACGTGCCGCTTCCTCGATCTCAGCCAGCACTTCATTCAAGCCGGAGCGCTCGATTTTATTTGTAAAGGCATAATCCTTTAGAAAATCATCGTATCCGATCCTTTTCCTAAGATACTGTATCGCCGCGTAAGGCGCCATGCGGCTTAGCATCTTCACATCCCATTCAAACTGGTCGATCCTGTCCATCATCCAGTCTTTGTCACAGTAAAAATTCCTGATCTGCTCAAAGGACGCCGTCCCGCCGGAAAGGCTGTCTCTCCCGATATAGCGCTTTGGACGGTTCATGACGCGCAGAAGGTCTCCTCTGCTGACCTGTCCCATTGCAAGGCGAAAATACGCCTGAATGTCTTTTGCGATAAAATGATCGTAAAGGTTCGGGAGATATTCCCTCATCTGGAAGGGCATCCTCCTGCGGATCAGTTCTTCCGCCACGGGACGAGCGTCTGTATGGATTCGAAAGAGAACGGCGATTTCCTCGGCCGGAACCCCGTTTTCCATGCGTTTTTCGATCTCATCCACTACATACTGTGCTTCCTCATTGGGGTCTTTTACCTCCTGTACATGAAGAAACTCCCCTTTCTCCCTCACAGTTCCGATCTTTTTATCAAACCGTTTTGCATTATTTCCAATAACTTTGAGAGAGTTGCTGACGATATTGGAAGTAGAACGATAATTCACATCCAGAAGGATCCGCTCTGACCCCGGATAATCCTTGCCGAAGCGGAACATAAGCTCCGGGTCTGCTCCTCTGAATCCATAGATCGCCTGATCGTCATCCCCTACCACAAACAGATTATTTTCAGGAAGAGCCAGCATCCGCAGCACATCATACTGTACTCTGTTGATATCCTGGAATTCGTCTACCAGTATATAGCGGAACCTCTTCTGCCACATCTCAAGTACATCAGGCCGGGAGACAAAGAGCTCATAGCAGACTACGAGCATATCGTCAAAATCAATCTTCCGCAGAGCTTTCCTCTCTTTCTCGTATTCTCTGTATATATCACGGAATGTCTCAGCGCCGCACTTTGATGAGACAAATTCTGAGATATCGATCCGATTGTTCTTGACCCGTCCGATCTCCTCCGCTATATCTCTGAGGAAATCCTCCTCGTCAGACGGCTCAAGTTCCTGCCTCCCCACTATCGGGCGAAGGAGCTGATATTTTTCCTCTTCTGACAGGATATTCCGAGGACCAAAGCGGTACGCCCATTTCAGAATCCCATAATAGATCCCGTGGAACGTTCCTGCTGTCACCGGAATCTCTCTCTTTCCCATCAGGATACCGAGTCTTTCCTTCATCTCTGCCGCTGCAAAACGGGTAAAAGTAACGACCAGAATTTCTTCTGGCCTTATATGACATTCCTCGATCAGATATCTGATCCTGTTTACAATTGTAAGCGTCTTCCCGGAACCGGGTCCCGCCAGAACCTGGCAGGGACCCGCCCCGTGTGTGACTGCTCTTTTCTGAGCCTGGTTAAATCCCATCTGTTTCCTCTCTGTCTGTATCCTGCTGCCTTCTGCCCCTATGCCGTAAGCTCCCGGCTGAGCTTCTCAATCCCTTTCCGGATCCTGCTCAGGGATTCTTCTTTTCCAAACACTTCCATCAGCTCTGTAGCTCCTCCAGGAGTGTTCTGTTTGCCTGAGACAGCAGTCCTTAAAGGCCACATAACATAGCCGATCTTATATTCTTTCTCTCCCGCAAACGCTTTGAGCATCTCAAAGAGAGCGTCATTGCTGTAATCATTCTGAGCTTCGAGAAGCGGCAGTACCTCTTTGAGAAGGGCAAGCCCCTTCTCAGGATCTGTCTTCATCTTTTTGTGTCTGTAAAGCTCACTGTCATATTCCGGCAGTTCCTCAAAAAAGTCAATCTGCCCGCAGATATCCGGGAGTATCTCAATCCTTGTCTTTACCAGCGCAGCGATCTTTTTCAGGTCATAATCCTT
The DNA here is from genome assembly GCA_944377705.1 of uncultured Mediterraneibacter sp. Classification (GTDB taxonomy): domain Bacteria; phylum Bacillota; class Clostridia; order Lachnospirales; family Lachnospiraceae; genus Mediterraneibacter. Next base: position 8,137 of record CALWFS010000012.1, read on the forward strand.
TGTGACTGTCCCGCGGATATAGGGCTCTGCCAGCTCATAGAACCGATCAAAATCCATTGCTTTTAAGTATTCCCCGTTCATCCACTTCAGCTTCACTGTATCAAAGACCGCCGGAGACTTGCTCATGTGGCGGTAGTCAAACGCCTCCACCAGCTCTTCCAGAGAAAAGATTTCCCTGTTGTCAGACGGACACCATCCAAGCAGTGCCACATAATTAACCACAGCTTCCGACACATATCCCTGGTCGATCAAATCCTCATAGGACGAATGGCCGCAGCGCTTGCTCAGCTTCTTATGGTTTTCATCTGTGATGAGCGGACAGTGCACATACACCGGAATATCCCATCCGAACGCCTCATAGAGACGGTTGTACTTGGGCGCGGAAGACAGATACTCATTTCCTCTCACCACATGGGTAATCCCCATCAGATGGTCATCGACCACATTTGCAAAATTATAGGTCGGGAATCCGTCAGACTTGATCAGGATCATATCATCCAGCTCACTGTTCGGCACTGTAATGTCTCCATAGATCTCATCATGGAAGGTGGTTTCCCCTTCATTCGGGACATTCAGGCGGATGACCCACGGCTTTCCAGCCGCCAGGTTTGCTTCTGCCTCTTCCCTGCTCAGGCCCAGGCAGTGCTTGTCATAGACAACGATATCCGTTCCATCATCCGACACAGAGGTCTTGAGTGATTCCAGACGCTCTTTGTCGCAGAAGCAGTAATACGCATCACCCTGCTCTACAAGCTGCTTTGCATACTTCAGATAAAGTCCCGAAGCCTGCCTCTCGCTCTGTACATAGGGTCCGTAACCTCCATCCTTGTCAGGTCCCTCGTCATGCTTAAGCCCGGTCTTCTCCAGGGTCCTGTATATGATATCCAGAGCCCCCTCCACAAAACGCTCCTGATCCGTATCCTCCACACGAAGGATGAAGTCTCCCCCCTCGTGCTTTGCGATCAGATACGCGTAGAGCGCTGTCCTCAGATTTCCTACATGCATGCGCCCTGTGGGGCTGGGGGCAAATCTTGTCCTTACTTTGTTACTCATCTTTTTTCTCCAATCCTGGTCTGTATTTTAAGTTTCGCACTCGTCAGCCAGACGCCCAAGAAATTCATCGCATCTTCCGTATACGATGAAATCCGCTCTCTGGTCCGTGTAGTGCTCTGACCCTGTCACAAGGATCAGGTTCGTGCCCGTATAATACTGCAGCATCTGGCTGCACAGCGGGGAATTCAGGCTCGCCCCGAGCACAAGGAGCACATCCGCCTTCTCCACCTCGTCTGCCGCGCGTGTCATGATGCCATTGTCAATCATCTCGCCAAACAGGCACAGCTGAGGGCGCAGAGCGACAAGGCACTGTTCACACAGAGGAACACCTTTTGAATCTCTGACATATTCCATCGGATAATGTCTTCCGCAGGCCGGACACATATTATCAAAAACCGTGCCCTTCATATTTATCACATTCCTGCACCCTGCCCGATCCTCCAGTCCTGCGATCCGGCGGGTGATGATAGAGTTCACCAGCCCGTGATCCTGAAGCTTTTTCAACATGCGAAAGCCTTTTCCCGGCGGAATATCCACTGCTTTCAGGACGATCTCTTTATAAAAGCGAAAGAACAGTTCTTTTCTTGCAGAATAAAATCCGCTGCTGAAAATTTCCTCAAAGGAATAGCCGTATCTGTCTTCGATCTCATAGGATTCTTCCCCATCCCGCAGGAGCGGATACCCGCTTTCCGCCATCAGACCCACGCCGCTTAAGACGACTGTGTACCTGCTTTCCCTGAGTACCTGAAGTATATTTCTCTCTTTCATAAAGTTCCCTCCCTTCTGCCGCATGATACCCGGCATTCTATGTTCCTATATATGGTATTATAGAACATATCGGAGGATTCTTCAACAAACAACTGGTCCCGGGAAACTGCCTGTTTCCCGCCCGTTTTTCCGAGATCAGCCGGCCAGGTCTTCGGACAAAAGCAGCCGGATGGAAGACGGGAGATTTCCTGTATCTGACAGGCTGCATCCGACCGCGTCCAGAGTCTCGATCTGAGCAGCAGCAAATGCATCTGCCGCAAACCGTGTCACTCTCTGCGGCACTTTATAGCTCCCTGTCCTGGCGGACGGAAAACCGAGAATACATGTCCCGTTTTCAGAAAACAATACTCCGTCTTCTGTAAAGCAGGCATCTGATCCCTCTGCCTCCAGCCACTCCAGGCAGCTAAGACATGCAAAAGCGCCTTCTTCGATCCGGGTAATATTTGCAGGGATATAGATCTCTGTGATCAGCGCTGAAGCATCAGCAAATGCTGATACGCTGATACCCGTACATCCTTCAGCGGGAAGTACCAGATATCCATCTGATATAACGGCCGGATCTGCGATCCCGCAGAGCATGCCGGACGAATCCACGAGAAATCCGTTTATGATAGATGTGCTGTTTTCCGGCACACTCTCTTCCGGAAGGTTTTCTTCCGGAAATTCTTCCACCGGAAACGCAGGCGTGGTCTCATCCTCCGGCAGAACAGGAACTGCTGTTTCCGGAATAGATATCACCGGAACTGACGGCTTTGGCTCTTCCGGAACCGGGGTCACTGTCGGGATCTCCCCTGTCCCAGCTTCCGCTTTCAAAGCTTTTTCCGGCTTCACCGAAACTTCTCCTGAAATACTCTCAAATGTGGTTTTAATATCTTTGCATAAGATTTCATCTGCACCGTGTATCGCCGCAGGAGCAATATCCGACAGAGCCGCTCCACTCCCTGACAGGGCGCTTCCCGCTGCGCCTGCTCCTATTACCACAGGATATCCGTCTGTCAGTTCCGGGATCCCGCTGCTCTCGTCTTCGATCCCGATGACCGCAAGCACAAGCAGGATAAGGACAGCCGCCGCCCGTTCCAGCCTGCGAAGGCCTTCTTCTGATCTCCATTCCTCATAAATCTTTTCACACCACTCCATTTTGATTCCTTTCCTTTCTACACCACATCTTCCGCTGGCATTATTTTCCATCGTCTTTTCCAGGATAAGGTATCAGAGAAAAAGGAATGCTGCAATCCCCTGCAACATTCCTTTGCGCTTTTTCTTAAATTTTCTGCCTGTGCTAAACGTTGATCTCTGCCTTCACTCCCAGCTCATCTTCATTTTCTTTAAGCAGCGGGTAAATAACATTTTTCAGGTACGCGTCTACCTGTTCTTTCGCGCGTCCCACATATTTTGCAGGATCCATCGTCTTTTTCAGGTCCTCAAGGCTCAGATTAAACGCCGGATCTGCGGCAATGAGCTCCAGTAGGTTGTTTTCCAGACCTTTCTCCTTTACATTCTTCCCAGCTTCCATGGAAAGCTCCCTGATTCTCTCGTGAAGTTCCTGACGGTCACCGCCTGCTTTCACTGCATCCATCATGATATTTTCCGTTGCCATAAACGGAAGTTCAGACATCAGACGCTTCTCGATGACCTTCGGGTAGACCACAAGTCCGTCCACAACATTGAGACACAGATCCAGGATGCCGTCGATGGCAAGGAATCCTTCCGGCACGCTGAGTCTCTTGTTTGCAGAGTCATCCAGCGTCCTCTCAAACCACTGTGCCGCTGAGGTGACCGCCGGATTGAGCGCGTCGATCATCACATAGCGGGACAGGGATGCGATACGCTCGCTGCGCATCGGATTTCTCTTATATGCCATGGCGGATGATCCGATCTGCGTCTTCTCAAACGGTTCCTCCACTTCCTTCAAGTGCTGAAGCAGGCGGATATCATTGGAAAACTTGTGGGCGCTTGCCGCGATCCCAGCGAGAATATTCAGCACTCTTGTATCTACTTTTCTTGAATATGTCTGTCCGGATACCGGATAGCAGGCTTTAAATCCCATCTTTTCCGCAATCATGGGATCGATCTTGTCGATCTTCTCCTGATCGCCGTCAAAAAGCTCCAGGAAGCTTGCCTGGGTTCCTGTCGTTCCCTTTGACCCCAGGAGCTTCAAGCTACCGAGCACATAGTCCAGGTCCTCAAGATCCATGGCAAACTCCTGCATCCACAGGGTTGCTCTCTTTCCTACTGTGGTGGGCTGAGCAGGCTGGAAATGCGTAAAGGCAAGCGTGGGCTGGGACTTCTGTTCTTCCGCGAATTTTGCCAGCTCCGCGATCACATTGACCAGCTTCTTGCGCACCAGCTTCAGAGCCTCCGACATAATGATAATATCTGTGTTGTCCCCCACATAGCAAGACGTCGCCCCAAGATGGATGATCCCTTTCGCCTTCGGGCACTGTACGCCGTATGCATAGACATGCGACATTACATCATGACGCACAACTTTTTCTCTCTCCCGCGCCACATCGTAATTAATGTCATCTGCATGGCTTTTGAGCTCCTCGATCTGCTCGTCCGTAATATTGAGTCCAAGCTCCTTCTCGGTCTCCGCCAGCGCGATCCAAAGCCTTCTCCAAGTGCGGAACTTCTTGTCCGGTGAAAAGATATACTGCATCTCCCTGCTTGCGTAGCGCTCGGAAAGAGGGCTTACATAACGGTCATTTGACATATTCCTGATCTCCTTTATCCTCTATACTTATCTCCTGATCCCTCCTTACGGCAGGCGATCCGGCGGCCTCCCGGCTCCGTTTCCCCCACACTCCGGGATCTGTCCGTCTATTATAGTAACATCCCCGTCCTCATCAGGCAACAGTTTCTTGCCGAACCTACTCAAAGGCGTGGCTGATGTCACATCCCGGCACTTCCATTGGATAATTTCCTGTAAAGCAGGCGTCACAGTATTTCAGCCCGCCTACCATGTCTTTTAGTTTTGAGACTTCCATATATCCGAGGGAGTCCGCCCCGATCATCTTTCTGATCTCTTCTGTTGTGTGGGAGTGCGCGATTAGCTGTTCATTCGACGGCACATCCGTGCCGAAGTAGCATGGGTGCAGGAATGGCGGGGAGCTGATCCGGACATGGACCTCCGTAGCTCCGGCATTTTTCAGCATCTTGATGATATTTGCGCAGGTAGTCCCCCTGACAATGGAGTCATCCACCATAACAATCCGCTTTCCTTTTACGACCTCCGGTATCACGTTCAGCTTGATCTTCACACTGGACTCTCTGTCGCTCTGCTTCGGCTTGATAAAAGTCCTTCCCACATAACTGTTCTTATGGAACGCCATACCATAAGGAATGCCCGAGCGCTCGGAATAGCCTTTCGCCGCTACCAGCCCGGAATCCGGCACCCCCACTACCAGGTCCGCATCCACCGGATGAGATTCTGCCAGAGCTTTTCCCGCCAGGATACGCGCATGATAGACATTCACTCCGTCGATCGTGCTGTCCGTGCGCGCGAAATAAATATACTCAAAAATACATCTCGCATGCTGTTCTTCCGGGACTGCCATTGTCATATCCGAGGCAATGCCTTCTTTTGTGATCGTGACGATCTCCCCCGGCAGCACATCCCTCACAAACTCTGCATCCACTGCTGCGATGGCACAGCTCTCGGAAGCCAGAAAATAGGCGTTGTCTCTTTTGCCTATGCAGAGCGGCTTCAGGCCAAACGGATCCCTGGCGCCGATCATTTTCCGCGGACTGCTGACTACAAGAGCATAGGCGCCCCGGATCTTTTTCATGGCATTTTTCACCGCGTCCTCAGCGGTCCTCGTGTTCAGCCGCTCCCGCGCTATATGGTAAGCGATCACCTCAGAATCGATCGTCGTCTGAAAGATGGCTCCCGTGTATTCCAGCTCCCGTCTTAATTCTATCGCATTGACAAGGTTGCCGTTATGCGCGATGGCAAGAGTTCCCTTTACATAGTTGATGACAAGAGGCTGGGCGTTCTCCACCCTCGTTCCTCCTGCCGTAGAGTAGCGTACATGCCCCACTCCCAGGTTGCCCTTCAGCTTTGACAGCTCTTCCTCGTCAAAGACGTCATTAACATGTCCCAGCCCTTTCCTGGACAGCACATTCCTCTGTCCGAATGTGTCAGTCACTGCGATGCCGCAGCTTTCCTGCCCTCTGTGCTGGAGTGCAAAAAGCCCATAATAGATGGACGCGGCTACGTCGCGTCCATCCAGATCATAGGCTCCAAAGACCCCACATTCCTCCCCGAGTCCTGTGGTAATATGTTCATCATGTCTTGTCATTAGATCCTGCTCCTTATTGATTAGTAAAACGTGATAAAAACTGCTTTGTGCGTTCTTCCTTCGGATGCTCGAACACATCTGCAGGCGTCCCCTGCTCCATGATGCATCCGCCGTCCATAAAGATCACCTGGCTGGACACATCCCGGGCAAACGCCATCTCATGGGTAACGATGATCATCGTTGTCTCCTGGTCTGCCAGCCCCTTGATCACCTTGAGCACTTCCCCTGTAAGCTCCGGATCAAGCGCTGAAGTAGGCTCGTCAAAGCATAGGATATCCGGCTTGAGCTCCAGCGCTCTTGCGATGGCCACTCTCTGACACTGACCTCCGGAGAGCTGATGGGGATAATTATCCATCCGGTCTGACAGCCCCATCTGATCCAGGAGCGTCTTTGCCTCCGCCTCGATCTGTGCATGGATTTCTTTCTTCCTCGCTTTATAATCCGGTTTCTCTTTCTCCAGAAGTTCCCTCGCCAGCATTACGTTCTGAAGGGCCGTATACTGGGGAAACAGATTGAAAGACTGGAATACCAGCCCGAAATGAAGTCTCTTCCGCCTGATCTCGCTCTCCTGCATTGTCGCAGGATCATTTGCGTCGAAGAGCGTCTCCCCGTTTACACGGATCACGCCTCCGTCCGGCCGCTCAAGGAAATTCAGGCACCGCAGAAGCGTTGTCTTTCCGCTTCCTGATGACCCGATGAGGGACAGTACCTTTCCTTTTTCCAGCGAAAAGCTGATATCTTTCAGAACTTCCGTATTTCCAAAGCTCTTGCTCACATGCTGTACTTCCAAAATCGCCATATACTCTGCCTCCTATCTGAAATACTCCAGTTTTTTCTCCAGACGTCCCAGAAGGACAGTCAGAATGCCGTTAAAGATCAGATAGTACACCGCAGTGAAGAACAGCGGCCAGATCACGCCCGCGATCCCCATGTTTCCCTTCATAAAGGACTGCCCCGCCCAGATAACTTCCTGGAGCGCAATGATACGGGAAAGCGAAGTATCCTTCACCAATGTTATGATCTCATTCGACATAGGCGGCACAATTCTCTTGATCATCTGAAGAAGCGTGACCTTAAAAAAGATCTGGCTCTTCGTCATACCCAGCACAAGCCCTGCCTCTTCCTGTCCTTTCGGCACTCCCTGGATGCCGCCCCGGTAGATTTCCGAAAAATAACAGGAATAATTGAAGATGAATGCAACGGAAGCCGCGAGAAAGCGCCCGCTCTCGCCGCCGCCCCATATATTATTGCCCATGAGCCCCGGCATAAAATAGATGATCAAAAGCTGAATCATCAGAGGGGTTCCCCTGATGATCCATACAATGATCTTGGTCACAATACTTAGCGGCTTAAAGCGGGACATTGACCCAAATGAGATGATCAGCCCCAGGGGAATCGCCCCCAAAAGCGTCACGAAAAACAGCTTTAAGGTCTGTAAAAATCCCACATTCAACGCCTGTACAACAATTGGAAACTGCTCTGTAAATTCCATGTCACAACTCCGTCCGTAGGTTTATTTCCGGCTTTACTGCTGAATCAGCGCTGCCTGTACTCCATACTTCTCTGCAAGCTCCCGGATGCTGCCATCCTCATAAGAAGCCGCAAAGAAATCATTCAGCTCTGCTGCCAGATCAGATTCCTTTCTGAATCCGACACCATATTCTTCGCTGTTTAAGTGCACTGTATATGTAAGATCCGCGTAGCTTGTTCCCTCTCCTATCATGGCTGCCGCCATCAGAAGATCGATAACCGCCGCGTCAGAGGTTCCTGCCGCCACTTCCATCAGCGCGTCCGCCTGTGCTGTCACCGGCGTAACATTCAGTCCTCTTGCCTCAAGCTCTTCCTCCCCGGCGCTTCCGGCCTCGGCGGCAAAGCTTAAGTCAGCAAAGCTGTCCTCATCCTGATACTGATCAGCCACATCTGACGGCACTACAACAACCTGCGCGTTCTCAAGATATGCGTCTGTACACTCCATAGAGCTGGTCACTTCCTCCGTCAGCGTCATGCCGTTCCATACGCAGTCAATGGTCTTTCCTTCCAGCTCCAGGATCTTGTTGTCCCAGTCGATCTCAACAAATTCCACTTCCACGCCAAGCTCTTCCGCAAATGCTCTTGCCAGGTCAGCGTCAAATCCGATCCACTCGCCGCTCTCATCCTTGTAGTCCATGGGCTCAAAATTTGTGATTCCCACTACCAGGGTGCCTTTGTCTTTTACATACTCCATATCGCTTGTCTCAGCGTCATCCCCGCCTGAACCGGATCCGGCTTTAGAACCGCATCCCGCAAGTATGGTAACAACAAGTCCTGCACAGAGCAGCATACTCAATACTCTTCTCTTCATGATTGCCTCCCTCGCCGGAAAACCGGCTTTTGCTTTTTTTCTCTACCAATGAGTCACTGTACCACGGTAAAGTTACCCTTGCATTCTATCATACGGGAAAGACTGTGTCAAACACTTGTTGGCCTGACCCGGACTATATCTGTGTCCATGTCAGGTCACATTTTCTCATTTTTATGCATGACTTCTCCTGTGCTGTCTCTTCCACTTCTCTATGAAAGACAGATCCACTTCCTCCGGCATGCTCTTCCTGATCTCATCCAGCTCCCGCCGCATCTGCGCGTTGATTTCCATATATTCTTCATTCTTTGTGATCAGAATATGGTATTCTTCCAGCGACATATATCTATAAGACGCATACAGATAAGGCTTTAACAGCGCCTTATCCCCGCACATCTGATAAGCTCTGTCATACATGCGTGCCGCCTCCTGATAGAGAAAAAGCCTCCCGTAAGCAGCTCCCAGCCCTGCATAAATCCTGCCGTAGAACTTATCATCCACAGTCTCATCTTTCTCCTGGTTTAAGATCGCCTGGTACACAAGGATGGCCTCCTCAAGTTCCCCGCTCTCCAGCAGGTTGTCGCCTTTAAATTTCTGGCGCTCGATGTCCTTCTGGTTTTTCAGGTGCTCCAGCACATTCTGAATACGGATCATCTCCGGCTCTCTGTATATCTTGGAGGCTTTCAGTATAGTCAGTACAAACTTCTCCACAGAACCTCTCAGGCGCAGGACGTCCCTCAGCGCCCCTGCCAGCTCCTCCATGCCCAGTTCTTCGTCAAGCCAGTCACAGAGCTGTTCGTTCATGATCGTGTAATCGATCAGGTAAAGATTGTTGCACAGATAATAGCACAGCTCCTCGATCGTAAAGATCCTGCTGTGGATCCTTGTAATCTCATATGGATGTGCCGCATGTCTGTCATGACAAAGAATTAAATTTCCCATCATTGCCTCCTAAATGTATGACCTTTTCCTCATGGAAATCCGTGGACGGGAAGAAATCTCCGAATCCCGCGTCCCGCACCGTAATCTTACATGTCTTCTCATCCAGGAACAGTGTCTCGATCTGAAGACGCATGGAATATTCCGCGCGTCTCGGGAATTTTTCCAGTGAGATCTTCTCTGTCCTTACATTCCCCTGGATCAGTGATTCAATGTGGAACTCAATATCCTCCACATCCTCCATGAGGACTTCCCACTGATTGTTGGACTCATACCAGTGCGCTCCCCAGGAAACGATCGGGTACCACATCTCCTGTCCGTCCACCCGCATATTCACCGTGATCTGGTCTGTCAGCTTATCATCTGACAGATAGACCGGGTTTTCGATATGCATAAACAGCTTCCGATACGCGGTGTAGCAGGCGCCCTTGCTGTACAGATTGTTCCCAATGAATGCCCGGCGGCCGTTGCAGAGCACCCGGAGCGCTTTCGGATACCAGTTGTTTTCGAAGCCCTCTCCCGTAAGGAATACCGAGGAGACAATCCGTTTGTCGAACACGCTCTCAATAAACTTACAGAACATGGAATCCGCTTCTTTTGCTTTGTCTTCGTTCAGCACCGGGTAAACCGCAGCCAGTTCCTTCATGTGCGCGCTCGCCACCTCATCCACTGTCACAAAGGTGGTCTTGCCCCCGCCTAAGCCCGGCCGCAGGCGCCTCAGCATATATGCCCGGATCTCATTGCGGTCGCAGCAGAAGAGCGCTGCGTCATACTGCCACAGCTCCTTGGGCTGATAGAACAGATAATTGCAGAAACTTTCCTTATAGTCCTGGATAAAGATATGCCTTTTGTCAATATTCATGCGCACCGCGATCCCCCGGAGCATCTGCGCCAGCTCCTCTGTCAGGGATGGCACGGTAAACACGATTCCCTCGATCTCCGGGAAGGGCTGAAGCGACATCTGGATAAACTGGGAAAGGAGCCAGACCGCATCGTATGTCTCCTCGCCGAATTCGATTTTATCCCCTGCAAGGCTTTTGCTCAGAAGCCTTGTCACAGTGAAGCCTTCTTTGATCGTGACAAGCCTTTTCGCCTCTTTGCCATACGCCCATGTATCCCTCAGTTTCCCGATGATCAGCGGGATCTGGTAATTATCCGAATCCACTTCCAGCGTATCCGGCTCCAGTTCCTGGTCATTATAAAAACTGATCTGGCATGTCTTTTCATTTATTTCATAACCGATGATACTGCCTTGTCCCATGGAAAGACACCCTCCTTATTCCTGTGTGAACATATGATTCGCCGCCGCATCCTCCAGTGCATATTCCTGCATCTTCTTCCGGCGCTCCCTGCTGCCGGTCTCCATGAGGATATCATTCAGCCTTCCGTATCTGCCCTGTTCTCCGGGCGCTGTCTCCCTTACGCAGGTCTCTTTGTCGCTGCGGTAGGAATTCCCGTCTATTGTCTCTTTAAAATAGTATTTCAGTTTCTCGTTGGCAAAAAGTACGAACTTCTTCACATAGAGATTTTCATACATCGGAGTCAGTACCTCTGTGGAATAATCCGCCTGCTCCTCTCCGCCCTTCTGAAGCTGATAATAGAGCATGACCCTGCTGCCCTTCTGACCTTTATACTCGATCAGTGTCTTATCCCAGAGCTGCAGCTCGATCAGCCAGTCTTTCTCATAAGAAAGGAAGAACGGGAAATAAATCTGTTTTCCACACAGCTCCTGAAGGAATTTCTTCAAAGTCTTGCGGGTCTGTGCATTGTATTCTCTTCCCGAATAATATTTGAGCACCGCGATCTTGCAGATGTCGATCGTATTCTCGCCTTTTTCATATTCCCGGCAGATGATATCGATCACGCTTCTGCCGATCTTACGCTCTTCCACCACATACTCTCTGGAAACATATGCAAGATACGCCTCCTGAAGCCGGAAATACGCTCCCTCTGCATAATACTGCTCAAAAATCTGTGCCTCCTGAAAGAGTTCTTCCGAGAACAGCATCTGAGTGAGGATCCTCTCTGCCAGTTTGTGGGTATGCACCTCATAATCCCGCGCTTCTCTCCAGAGCATCTTCATATCCGGAGTCGCCCCGCAGTAATAATTTGCAAGATAAGTCAGGATCACTTTGTCATACTGCTGTTTCTTGAATAGTTCAAAGCACACATACGTCAGGAAGTCGTCATTCTCGTAATTATTCTCCCTGATCGTCCTGCTGCACAGCCCGAGCATCTCTTCCTCGGTATAATTCTCAAGCCCTTTTTCCCGGACAACGTCCAGAGTCAGTTCCTGGGTCTCTTCTTCCTCCCGGTTCCTTCGCAGCCCATTGATGTACTTCCTGCACATATCCATGTAGCGAAGCTCATAGAAAAGCCGTTTGCTCTCATAAGGGATGGAGTCCGTATAATGCCTGCCGTCTTTCGACTCCCAGACAAGCCTGTCCGTCTTTGAATACAGGAATACGCGGGCCCCATTTTCCGTATACGGCGCCTTCTGCGTGATAGCCCCATCCTCCTCGATCACATGGACGTATTTCATATTCGGCACTTTCGTTGTGATCCAGTACGCGTGACATACATCGTAAAGAGCCTTCACTCTCTCCGGGTTCATCGCGGATTCAACTACAAAGCGCTTGTATATGATGCGGAGCTGCTCGTCCACATTCCTGCGGTCCAGCTGGTTCCATGCAAACGCCTCCATCTCATCCCGGTAGTGCGCGTAAATCTCACTTGACTCGTCCTCATAAGTGATCAGATTTGAATAAAGGAATGCGCACTTGTGATAATCCAGGGAATTTCCATGCATAAAATACAGATACACAGACCTCGGCAGAGGTTTGTGAAACTGAGACGGCACCACAGAAGCCATATAATACTCGTAAAGCTGCGCAATCTTCAGCTCAGACTCCACGGCCTTCTGATACCATTTAAAATA